>DAOSLL010000149.1:1332-7929 GCA_035368905.1 Rhodoferax sp. | reverse complement strand
ACATCATCGGCACCATCGACGGCATCGCCTTCCAGACCAACATCCTGGCGCTGAATGCCGCGGTGGAAGCTGCCCGCGCCGGCGAGCAGGGCCGTGGCTTTGCCGTGGTGGCCTCTGAAGTGCGCTCTCTGGCCGGGCGCAGCGCTGAAGCAGCCAAAGAGATCAAGACCCTGATCAACGACAGCGTCAACCGGGTCGAACAAGGCACCAAGCTGGTCGATCAGGCCGGCAGCACGATGCAAGAGGTGGTCAACAGCATCCACCGCGTGACCGACATCGTAGGCGAGATCAGCAGCGCCAGCCAGGAGCAAAACCAGGGTGTGGCGCAAGTGGGCGAGGCGGTCACGCAAATGGACCAGGTCACGCAGCAAAACGCCGAGCTGGTCGAAGAAATGGCCGCAGCGGCAAGCAGCCTGAAAACGCAAGCGCAAGACCTGGTACAGACGGTAGCGGTGTTCAAGCTCGGTGACGGTGATCCCGCCGCAAGCAGCCTGCCCACCGCTACGGTGCGCGGGCACCCACCGAAAACTACTCAGTCCAAGGGCGTTGACCGACGTTCTGCAGGTGTATCCAAGGTCGCAGCAGTTCGCGCGCCCAGCGTCCCACCGCCTACGCTAACCAACTCGGTCAAACCGGCGGGTACCACCACTTCATCGACCAACGGCGCAGACGATTGGGAAACGTTTTAGTCCAGCCACTCAGCGCCTGGAGTCAAAAACGGACAGATTTCAACCGCATGAGGCAGAGCATTGCACCGGCTTGGTGCGAACAGACACCTTTGACGGGTGCAGTTTGATCCGTTGCAGATGCCCGTTGGTGCGCCCGCTGCCGCAAGTTCGATTTTGAGTCAACCACATAGACACACCATTGCTGCAGCAGTCGCAATGTTCACCTCGGCCTTTCACCAACTGATGCGCTGATCGACCTCATAGTCCGGCGCCGATGGTGCCGCCAAATCCCCGTCGGTTGCCCATTCCGGCTCGATTTGCGCCTCGTCATCCATCCGCGCATCACCACAGTCATCCCTCGGCGTTGGAGCGCGTGCCGGGGATAAACCATCTTCAAAATCCGGTCTGGACAAGGCAAGTCGCAAAGTGCCACTACCGCAACTGGCCTGTTGCGCAAACAAAAAACAGTGGCTCTGGTGCTCAGTTTGAATCACAGCAATATCATTTTTTTTGAGAATTTGTGGGTTGCGACATTCTCTGCGTGTACTCAGCGACCATCATCGTGGGTGAAAAAGCCTGGCTTTGAAAGTGGTGCGAGAAATTGAAGGCACCGCTCCAACTGCGCTTGGCCATCTACCGGGTATTCACAAGAAACTACGGCTGCTGTTCCCGCAAAACCGTGATTTGGCATACCGCTGAATGTCCACCCGCAACAAGGCATTTGACAACCTGACCCCCGTAGACATCGTGAAGGAGTGGGGTTTTGCTGGCTTGTTGATGGTGCGCGCCTATCTGGATCGGGCGCGTGGCGTTTGATGGATCAGTTGTTCTCTCACCTCACACTGACGGATGACCGCCACACATTCAGGCTTGATGCACAAGACCGACGACCGCACCGCCCAGTCGGCAGGCGCAAGACTTCACCGCGAAGGGCATCCAGGACTGGTGACGACATCCGTGCACCATGCGGCGGGTCATGACTGTGTCGTCCTGAACCCCGATGTTCTGTCTGGCCCACGACACCATTGCCAATTGTCATATCAGCTTGAAGGCCATTGCATCGTTATTGAGAAACAGCCCGGAGTTGCCTGGATGGCAATCGACACTGCTGCGTTTTGATGCCCAATGTGGATGCAACCCAGTACCAAACTGCGAGTCGCGCGGTGCAACTGGCTACACAAGCGGGTGGCACCAAAACATGGCACCTGCCAGTGCGGCCAGAGGTTCAAGTCATTTTTGCCTGACAGCTAAAGTGCGCCGAAAACCACCCGAGGCTTGCATCAATTTCTGCGTGTAGGGGTCTTTTGTCCGGTTGGCCGTCAGGTCGCCAGAACTGAGCAGCTCCACCGTCTGGCCGCGCTGCATCACCATCAGGCGCTGACACAGGTGCGTCACTACCGCCAGATCATGACTGACCATGATGAAGGTCAGACCCCGGCGTATACGCAGGCCCTCCAGCAGGTTCAGCACCTCTGCCTGCACCGAAGCATCCAGCGCCGAGGTCGGTTCGTCAAGCAGCAAAATCTGCGGCTCCAGAATCAGCGCGCGCGCCACCGCAATGCGCTGGCGTTGGCCGCCCGACAACTGGTGCGGGTATCGAAACCTGAACCCCTGGCCCAAGCCGACCTCATCGAGCGCCTGTTCAATGCGTGCCTGCTCGTTCTTGATGCCATGGATGGCCAGCGGCTCGGCCAGAATCTTGTCCACCGTGTGGCGCGGATGCAGTGAACCGTAAGGGTCCTGAAACACCATTTGCACCAGCCGGCGAAACGGCTTGCTGCCCGGCGCTGGCAGGGTCTGCGCGAGCGGCCCCAGCAACTGCACCCGCCCGGTGCTGGCTGCCAGCCCACAAATGGCACGCAGCACGGTTGATTTACCCGAGCCAGATTCGCCCACGATGCCAAAGCTGTCGCCCGCTTGCACGGCAAACGAGGTATCTGCCACCGCCACAAAGTCGCCGTATTCGACACGCAAGTTCTGCACTTCCAGCCCAACCGACTTGTACTGGCTTGCGGTGCCAGTGACGCTGGCTGGCGCACTTGCCTGGTTCATTGCGCCCACTCCGGCTGACGCTTCAGTGTTGGCAGCGGATGCTGGTCAACGCCGAGCTTGGGCAGGCAGTTGAGCAGGCCTTGGGTGTAGGGGTGCTGGGCGTTGGTCAAGCCACCGGCTGGCAATTCTTCAACTACCCGGCCAGCGTACATGACCAGGATGCGGTCGCAAAAGCCCGACACCAGACGCAAGTCGTGCGAGATGAAAATCAGCCCCATGCCGCGCTGCAGCACCAGCGCATCGAGGATTTCCAGCACCTCCAGTTGCACTGTGACATCCAGCGCCGACGTGGGTTCATCGGCAATCAGCAGGTCTGGCCTGGCGATCAGCATCATGGCAATCATGGCGCGCTGGCCCATACCGCCCGAAACCTGGTGTGGATAGAGCTTGAAGACCCGCTTTGGGTCGTCAATTTGCACCGATGCCAGCGCCGCCAATGCTTGCAACCGGGCTTCAGCGGCCGATACACGGCTGTGCGCTTGCAAGGTTTCGACGATCTGCTGGCCAATCGTCATCACCGGGTTGAGCGAAAACTTGGGGTCTTGCAGCACCATGGCGATACGGCCACCGCGCAGCGCGCGCCGCTGTGCGGGCGTGCAGTACAACAAATCCACGCCATTGAAAGACAGCCGCCTGGCGCTGACGCGCGCATCAGGGGCGGTCAGTCCCATGATCGCCCGACCGGTTTGTGACTTGCCCGAGCCAGATTCCCCGACGATGCCCAGGCGTTCGCGCCCTAGCACAAATGACACACCGCGCACTGCCTCAACCCAGCCGCCGTCACGGCTCGGAAACGCCACGCGCAAGTCGTCCACCACCAGCATCGGCTCCATGGAAAGCTCGCTTTGGCTCATTTCAGCCCGCAACCCCGGCCTCGATGGCGGGCACGACGCAGCACAAATCGGGTCGAATCCCGATTCTGCGCAGGTCTGTCACGGTGGGAGCGATGCCAACAACCTGGGCAGCAGCCCCAAGCGCAAAGATCATTGCACGCCTTTCGGGTCAAGTGCATCGCGCAGACCGTCGCCCAGCAGGTTGAACGCCAGGCTGATCAGAAAAATCGCCCCGCCCGGCGCTGCTGCCACCCACCACTGGTCCAGCACATACTGTCGGCCATTGGCAATCATCGCGCCCCATTCCGGACTGGGCGGTTGCGCACCAAGCCCCAGAAAGCCCAGCCCGGCAGCCGTCAGGATGATGCCCGCCATGTCCAGCGTGACGCGCACAATCACCGACGACACACACAGCGGCATGATGTGTCTGAACACAATGCGCCAGGGCGACGCACCAATCAACTGCACGGCAGCGATGAAATCGGCGTGCCGGATGGTCAGGGTTTCGGCCCGCGCCAGCCGCGCGTAGGCTGGCCAGGAAGTAATCGCTATCGCGATCACCGCGTTCTCGATTCCCGGCCCGAGCGCAGCGACAAAGGCCAGCGCCAGAATCAGCCGTGGAAAGGCCAGAAAAATATCGGTGATGCGCATCAGCGTCGCATCCACCAGGCCACCAGCATATCCCGCCACGGTGCCGACCAGCAAGCCAATTGGGGCCGCCAGCACCGCCACCAAAAACACCACAAACAGCGTGATGCGCGACCCATGAATCAGGCGCGACAAAATATCGCGGCCCTGATCGTCGGTGCCCAGCCAGAAATTTGCCGAAGGTGGCAGCAGGCGCGTGGTGCGCAAGTCACCCACTGTGGGCGAGTAAGGTGCCAACTGGTTGGCAAACAGCGCAACCAGCACCAGCGCCAGCACGATAACCAGCCCCAGCATGGCAAGCCGGTTGCGGCCAAAGGTACGCCACGCGCCATAGGCCCGCCCCAGCGCGGCCTGACGGCGCGAAACTGGTCGATCCGACATCAGCCAGGCATGCAGGCCCCCGGCCTGGGCAACGGTCACAACATCTTGGGCGTTCATCGCGGCAGCACCCCCGCCAAGCTGGCTGCACAGCCTTCCAGGCTGATGGTCTTTTGATCATCAAAACAGGCTCCATCCCTTGCTGTAATTGCGCTGATAGCTATCATATTTGATAACCTCAAGCGGCACACTGGTGATTGAAGACCAGCCGGGTGATCATTTGCATGCTTGATGTCGTCGGCACCGTGCTCATCTCAGGTGCGTCCTCGGGTCGAGCGTGCGGTACAGCAGGTCGGACAGCAAATTCAGACCGATGAAGATCGAGCCGACCACAATGGTGCCGCCCAGCACCGCGTTCATGTCGGCGTTTTGCAGCGAATTGGTGATATACAGGCCCAGCCCGGGCCAGGCAAATACCGTCTCGGTCAGCACCGAGCCTTCAAGCAAACCTGCATACGACAGCGTGATGACGGTGACCAGCGGCACCATCGCATTGCGCAGCGCGTGCCGCCAGATGATGCGCGCCTCGGACAAGCCTTTGGCACGGGCCGCGACCACATACTCTTGCGACAACTCATTGAGCATGAATGAACGCGTCATGCGGCTGATGTAGGCCAGTGAAAAATAGCCAAGCAGCGAGGCTGGCAAGATCAGATGCGACAGCACATTGCCAAAGGCAGCCCATTGCCCGGCACGGGCGGTGTCAAGCAGCAAGATGCCGGTGACCGGTGTGAACAGGTACTCATAGGTCACATCGATTCGCCCCGGCCCGCCAACCCAGCCCAAGCGTGCGTAAAACAGCACCAGCGCCATCAGCCCAAGCCAGAAAATCGGCACCGAATACCCTATCAGGCCCATCACCCGCACCACCTGATCTGCCATACCGCCGCGCCGCACCGCAGCCCAGACTCCCAGCGGCACGCCAAGCCCGGCACCGATCAAGATCCCCAGCGTGGCCAACTCAAAAGTGGCCGGGAAAGTGCGCCGGATGTCTTGCAGCACCGGGTTCGATGTCAGAACCGACACGCCGAAATCACCCGTCAGCACTTTTGACACGTAAATGCCAAACTGCAGGTAAACCGGCTTGTTCAACCCCATTTCCTCGCGCACGCGGGCCACCACATGCTCGGGTGCGTGGTCACCCACAACCGCCAGCACCGGGTCCACCGGAATGACGCGGCCAATGAAAAAGGTCACGGCCAGCAGACCCAGATAGGTCAGCAAGATGGCGAAGGCAAAGCGGACGGCAGCGCGGGAGAACTTCATGGGATCAACATAGTGGGCGACCATTATCAGTGCAAGGCCGTCAGCATGGCCTATCGGCTTGCCGTCTTGCCGGACCGCCGCAACACCCGAATTCGGCCGATGCCGCAGGCTATCTGCAGCAGCAAGCCGCTCAATGCCGGGTTGACCACCTCAAGGCAGCGGACGTTGGTGCGGGCCATGCCCAAGAGGACGGCCAGCAGGCGGCGGCGCTGGCGAAGCAGCCGGGGTTTGGCCATCCGCTGCACTGGCACTGGCACTGGCTCTGGCTCTGGATTGTTGGAGCGCTGCTGCTGCGGCAATGGTCAGCACATTCAGCCCGACATCAGGGTCAAAATGGCCTCCAGCCCCCGTGTACATTGCGCTACCAGCTATGCTTTATGAAGCAACTTTGGCAGATTCCTGCTGCGCTTGATCGGCACTGCTTGCTCCGACTGGGCAAGCAGTGCCGGACGGATTGACGGGGTCAGGCTCGCTTCACCGACGCATCACTGACACCTCACTGACACATCACTCACGGTGCTAGCGTACCCCATCGAAATCCGGTGGAGACTGCAGCGCCAAGGCGCTGGTCAAACCATGATGACTGTCATTGGCATCAAGTTTGAACACCGCCACCGTGTCCACCAGCTCCTGTGCCTGAGTTTTGAGGCTGGAAGCGGCAGCCGCCATTTCTTCAACCAGAGCCGCATTCTGCTGCGTGGCCTGATCCATCAGCGCCACGGACTCACCGACTTGCGACACACCCATGGTCT
>DAOSLL010000149.1:0-1232 GCA_035368905.1 Rhodoferax sp. | reverse complement strand
GTGGCCTGATCCATCAGCGCCACGGACTCACCGACTTGCGACACACCCATGGTCTGCGCGGAGCTGGCGGAACTGATTTCGCCCATGATGTCGGTGACGCGGCGGATACTGTTGACCACCTCGGTCATGGTCACGCCTGCCTGATCGACCAGGGCTGTGCCCTGCTCAACCCGCTCCACGCTGGTGTTGATCAAGGTCTTGATTTCTTTCGCGGCATCGGCGCTTCGACTGGCCAGGGACCGGACTTCGGATGCCACCACCGCAAAACCGCGGCCCTGCTCGCCGGCCCGGGCCGCTTCCACCGCCGCATTGAGGGCCAGGATGTTGGTCTGGAAGGCAATGCCGTCGATGACGCTGATGATGTCCGATATCTTTTTGGAGGCATCGTTGATGCCTCTCACGGTATCGACAACCTGTGCCACAACGGCACCACCCTTGACCGCCACGGTAGAGGCGCTCTGCGCGAGTTGACTGGCCTGCATGGCGCTGTCGGCGTTTTTCCTTACCGTGGCACCGAGCTCTTCCATCGAGACGACTGTCTCTTCCAAAGCGCTGGCCTGCCGTTCGGTGCGGGCCGCGAGGTCGTGATTGCCCCGGGCGATCTCGGATGAGGCAATCGCCACACTTTCGGAGCCCTGGCGCACCTGGCTGACCACCTTGGCCAGTCTGGTTTGCATGTCTTTGAGCGCCTGCAAGAGTTGTGCGGTTTCATCGCGCCCCTGCGGTGAAATCGTGTTGCCCAGATCACCCACTGAGACCCGCCTAAGCAGCACCGCCGCGTCTGACAGCGGGCCGGTAATTCCGATGGTCAGCAGCCACGCAAACGCTGCCCCCACCGCAATTGTCAGTAACGTGAGCGCAAGCAGATTGGTGCGGCTGGTCTGCTCAATGTCGGAAATGCGGCTCGCCTTTTGATCAAGGGTTTTGTGTTGAACTTCAAGCAGTTCACCCACCAGCTTCAGGTAACTGTTCGAAAGCGGAATAAATGCCTTTTCCAAAGTGTCATTCGCCTCATTGGCCCGGCCCTCCGATTTGAGCTTTGTAACCTGGCTTCGACTTGCCAGATAGGCTTTACGGACCTCCGAAATCCTGGTGAAAAGTTCCTTCTCTTCACTACTGGTCATCAAAGGTTCGATGGCATTTTGCAGCTCTGAGGCCATCTTGGTGGTTTCGGCGGCGTTGTCAGCAAAAAAAGGCACCAGGGCAGGGTCAGTGCTTTTTGCAATCGCCGA
>DAOSLL010000148.1:0-8020 GCA_035368905.1 Rhodoferax sp. | reverse complement strand
ATGCATCGGTATACTATTGAACGATAATTCACGCCCGCCGCAAGGGTGAAGATTTTTCGTTAGTGCGGCGAAATCGAACTATCAGAAAGACAAGCAGCATGGTCATTTCAAAAGCAACCTTGACGGCAATTCATAAGACTGGCGTGATGGCGCAGAACCTGCAGGTGGCACTGCGCTCAGAGGCCAAAAAATACGCGGATCGTCTGAGCAAAGCACTCTCTGACAGCGCCGATGGTCATGTCTTTGAGTTACTCGATGGCCCTCATGTCAACAACTGGAAGGGAGTGGGTCGACTCTCCAAGATGGTCGAAACCATCGAGAAGGAGTTGATGGCGGTGATGCAACTCGCCACTGAACTCGTCGCCGATGTTCAAAAGGTGTCGGAAGAAATTCTGGCAGCCAGCGCGCCAAAACCTGTTGCAGTGGCACCGAAGAAGGTGCCTGCCAAGGGCAAAACCGCAGTTGCGGCAAGCAACAAAGAATCGAACCCCACAAAACTGCTGAGCTTCTTTACAGCCAAACTCAACAGCGATGAATTTACGATCATGACGCAAACCGAGATAGCCAAAGCCGCAGGCATCCCGATGGGCTCGATCACCGCCACCATCAAACGCGTGGCGGCTAGCCGCGCAATCGAACTTAACGCCGATGGCACGGGTTACAAATTGGCGAGCAAGCCAATCCAAGCACCGGCTGCCAAACCAAAGAAGCTCGGCAAGGCGACGGCAAATCCTGTAACGTCTGCACCGGTTGTGGCATCAGCCACACCGACGCCAGCCAAAAGAGCTGTAGCAAGGAAGGTAACGACCAAGAAAGCAGCTGCCAAGAAGGCCATTGCAAACGATGCAGCATCCGCAATCGCCGCAAACCCTGAGCCCGCAGAAATGACGGATGCGCCAGTGGCAGTTGATACTGTATCTTGATCGGATCGGATCGCACCCCGGAAAGTCGAAAGCCTGCATGAACGACTGAATTTAGCTTGATCACCCAGCTCTGAACCCGCTGTGCGCGTGTCGCCTCAGCGGGTTTTTTTATCGCTTGCTAAAAGCCTTGGCGGCCCGTTGCAACCTTGTAGGATGTGCGGGCCGCCCTTTTTGGAATGACAAAGTCCTTGAACACCATCAATACCGAGTACCGCAAGGTTGACGCGCAGACATTCATCGCGCGCTATACGCGTACTCACAGTCCACTGCAGGTGGCCACCTACTAAGGCCCTCCGTCTCAAGTGATCGCGGTCGGAAAACACGCATCAACCTTGCCAAATTTTGCCAAGAACTCTAAACTGTGAGCATGAGCACCATGAACATCTCTTTGCCCAACACCCTGAAGACCTTTGTTGACGAGCAAGTTCGCCAAGGCGCGTATGGCACCAGCAGTGAATACCTGCGCGAACTGATCCGAAAAGACAAAGACCGACTGCACTTGCGCAGTCTGCTGGTGGCTGGTGCTGCCTCTGCGCAAGCCGCTGTGGCCGATACAGCGTACTTTGATGGCCTGCGCGAGCGGGTTCGCAAAGCCACCGCAGTGGGTGCGCACGGTTGACAGTCAAACCAGTCATTGCTCGCGAGCTGGCCAATTCTGACATTGACGAAATCATTGCTTACTATCTGGGCGAGTCCGCTGAGCAAGCGGCCCTGGGATTCATCGATGCACTTGAAAACGCCTACGCACATATTGGTCACAATCCAGGGACTGGGTCACCACGCTATGCGCACGAATTGAACCTGCCCGGGCTGCGGTTTTGGCCACTGACTCGCTATCCGCACCTTGTCTTTTACGTTGAACGGCCCGACCACATCGCTGCTTGGCGCGTGCTGCACGGCACGCGGGACATTCCTTTTTGGATGATCGAGGCCGATGACCGCTGATTCTTTTGCCGAGCCAAAAGGGGTTACTGCGGGCTTTGGCACTCCCAGCATCTGATTGAAGGGTCTACGTTTCAACTGCACGTAGGTTAATCACTTCATTGATCGCATCGGGCTGGAGGAAGCTCTGCGCCGGCATATCCCCTCTGATATCCGAATTCCGGGTGATTGGAACATTTGGCTAAGCGGGAAAGTTCGCTCGTTTTACCTTTTTGAGGGGATGGGCGTATTTAGCCAAATTGACCTTTTTTGTCTAGTTTTGCCAGGACCTTCAGCCCGTCATCAAGTCCGCTGCCCAGGCTCAAGGTTAGTGCGCCGCAATAGGTGAAGCATGCCGTGAACTGTGACCGGTTCCCTCCTCAAGCTATCAATGTAAACTTCGGCGCTCAACCAGTCGCCCAAATCGTTTCCGGGCGAAAACCCACGCTGTTCTGACAAGTAATACGCTGCTTGGGCAACCATCTGTTCGCGTGGACAGACTTGATATACAGCAATACCCATATCGCCTTCTTGCTGCGCTGATTGATTTTCAGTCGACTTGGGCATTGATTTGGTTTTGGTCTTCACTTGTCTCTCCTGATTGGAATTGATTGATATGGCATCAGGAGATCGTAGGCGGAGTCCAACAGAATGGGAATACCCACACAAGCATCTTTGTAACCCGTTGCAGGGGTTTATTACTGGCATTGGTGGGGGTAACTCCCTTTTGCAGCAGTGCAACATTGGGGTAGCGGTCATCAACCTTTGCCCCAGAAAGCACTATGGGCTCTGTCGTGCCATGTGTACCTGATGCAACGTGATTTTTCGCACCTCAGCTTGGCTGGTCGCAATGTGCGCGCGTAAAAGCATGGCCGCCTGATCACCCCGCCTGGCGCGAATGGCGGTAAGAATCTGGCCGTGTTCGTCGTAGGTGGCATCAATGCGCGCCTGTTTGGTGAAATCCAGGCGGCGAATGATGCGGATGCGGTCGGTCACGTCGCGATGCACTCTCGCCATTTCGGGGTTACCCGCTGCCACCACCAGCGTGCAGTGAAAGGACTCATCCCACAGACTGACCTGCACGGTGTCTGTGCTTCTTTGCACCGCTGGCACCAGCCACAGGGCCATCAATTCATCGACCAGCGCGCGGTCAACCGGGTTCGGGCTGCGCAGCCCTTCGTCGCACAACCGGTAGGCGGCAGTGGTTTCCAGCACCATGCGCAAGTCGTAAAGTTGTTCAAACTTGGCAAAATCAAATGGCAAAACACGCCAGCCACTGCGAAATAGCACCTCCACATAACCCTCTTGCTGCAGCCTGACCAGAGCCTGGCGCACCGGTGTGCGCGAGACATCAAGCCGTTCGGTCACCGAGTTTTCGGTAAAGCGGTCGCCCGGCACCATTTTGAATTCGGCAATGTCTTGTTTGAGCTGTTCGTAGACTTTATCAGCGCGGGAGCGGCGTTCGGCTGGCTCGGCCAAGGGCTTGGAGGCGGCACTGGTTCTACGTTTCACGGTTTGCATTGAGGCTGACTTTACCAGCCTTCCAACGCTGGACCTAGGTGCCAGCGGCCAGGGCACCCAGCAAGCCCTCGCTGGCCCCCGTCCAGCCCACAATACCACCCTGGGCGTGGGTCATGGCGATGGTGGCGGCCTTGAACGCTGGGAAATAACTCTCGGTGCAGTCCACCAGCAGCAGGCTGTCATATCCCCGGTCGTTGGCTTCGCGCATGCTGGTTTGCACGCACACCTCGGTGGTGACGCCCATAAAAAACAGATGGCTGATGTTCAGCTGCTGCAGCGTGGCATGCAAAGTGGTGGCGTAAAAGGCGCCTTTGCCGGGTTTGTCGATGATGATTTCGCCAAGCAAAGGGGCGAGTTCGGCAATGATCTGGTTGCCCGGCTCGCCCTTCACCAAAATACGCCCCATTGGACCGACATCGCCAATGCGCAAACTGGGGTTACCCCGATCCCGTTTGGCCGGTGGGCAGTCGGACAGGTCAGCTGCGTGGGCCTCGCGGGTGTGCACCACCGCACCCCCTGCGCGCCGCCACGCCGCCAGTACACTCTGGCAGGCCGGCACGATCGCCGACAGCAAAGACACATCGTTGCCCAGCGATTCACCAAAACCGCCTGGCTCGATGAAATCGCGCTGCATGTCGATGATGACCAGCGCTGTTGTGGCGACGTCAAAACCATAGTCAAAAGGTTGCGCCGTCATGGTCATGGGCTGGCGGGGGATGGAAGTGTGGCTCATACGGTGGTGATTTCGTCTGGATGAGGGGTGTCGTGGTGGGTGCCGCCGCCCATGTGGGCGCCCAGCTCTTTGCGGTCGGCCTGCGCGGCGTTGGTCTCAAACACGATGCGGCCTTCACTCATGACCACGATACGGTCACACAGCTCCAGCAATTCGTCAAGGTCCTCGCTGATGAGCAACACACCGGCCCCGCGCTGGCAGGCCTGACGCAGCCGGGTGTGAATTTCTTCCACGGCGGCAAAGTCCAGGCCAAACACCGGGTTGGCGGCAATCAGGATGTTTATCTCGCCCGCCAGTTCGCGCGCCAGCACAGCGCGTTGCACATTGCCGCCAGACAGGCTGGCAATTGGTGCGTTTTCGCCCTGGGTTTTGATGCCATATTCGGTTATCCAGTCGCGCGCCCGTTGGTGCCAGGCGGCAAAGTGCAACAACCCCTTGGCGGAGAGCGGTGCCTGGTCAAAGTCGCGCAGGGCCATGTTCTCGGCCACACTCAGGTTGCCCACACAGGCGTTGCGCAAGGGTTCTTCGGGCAGGCTGCGCACCTTCAGGCGGCGATTCTCCAGGCGGGTGGCGTTGTAGGCTTCGCCCATGACGCTGACCTGTCCGGCCAGGCGCGCGCGTTGACCAACCAGGGCCTCGACCAGCTCGCGCTGGCCATTGCCCGATACACCTGCCACGCCGAGGATTTCGCCACAGCGCACAGACAGGTTCACACCATGCAAGGCCAGCGTGCCACGGTCGCCCTGGGCTGTCAAGCCCTGCACCTGCAGCGCCATCAGAGGCTCCTTTGCATCTATTTTTATAGCTGTCTGGGATTGTTGAATAAGCGCTAGAGACCGATTTGACTCCAAATTTTGAGGAGTACCAGTGGATTCTCCCATCATGGCTTGGGCCAGCAACGCCGGGGTGGTGTCTGCCACCCGGCCATGGTGCACCGCCTTGCCCCGGCGCAACACGGTCACCGTGTCGGCATAGGCCATGACTTCGCGGAACTTGTGGGTGATGATGATCACCGTGCACTGCCCGCTGCGGGCAAATTCGCGCACATGACCCAACACCTCATCGGCCTCTTGGGGCGTCAGCACCGAGGTTGGCTCATCTAGGATCAGCAACCGGGGTTTCAGGTACAACTGCTTGAGCAGTTCAAGCTTCTGTTTTTCGCCAGCCGCCAGACCTGACGGGCAGGCATCCAGGTCGAGCCGGAACGGCGTGGTCGCCAAAAAGGCACTGAGTTCGGCGCGTGTGGCCCGCCAGTCGATCAACAGTGGCACCCGGTCCGCCGCCAGCAGCAGGTTTTCGGCCACCGTCATACCCGGGGCCAGGGTGAAATGCTGGTACACCATGCCAATACCCAGCGCCCGCGCCACCACCGGGCTTGTCAGGCTTTGCTCGTGGCCATCAATCAGGATGTTGCCGTCTTCGGCTTGCTGAAAACCGGCCACACACTTGACCAGAGTGCTTTTACCGGCGCCGTTTTCGCCCAGCAGCGCGTGCACCGTGCCGGGTGCCACCTTCATGCTGACCTGGTCCATCGCCGTGAAGCTGCCAAACCGTTTGGTCAAGCCTATCGTCTCCAACTCCAGTGCGCCAGTGGCGGGCCGCGGGGGCGGAATCAGCGTGTGGCTCATGGCGTGGCCTGCACATTCAGGGCGTCCAGCACCGCGCCAGAGGCGGCGTGGGCGCCGAACACACCACCTTGCATGGTGACCATCTTCAAAGCTGCCAGGTGGTTACCGTAGTCGGTGGCGGCTGTGCAGTCCGACAGCAGCAGGCACTCAAAACCGCGGTCATTGGCATCGCGCATCGTAGTGTGCACACACACATCTGTGGTGATGCCGGCCAGCATCAGGTTGTAGATGCCCTGGGTGCGCAGCACCAACTCCAGGTCGGTGGCGTAAAACGCGCCTTTGCCGGGTTTGTCAATCACTACCTCATCCGGCTTTGGTGCCAGCTCGGGGATGATGTCCCAGCCCGGCTCACCACGCACCAGAATACGCCCGCAGGGGCCGGCGTCACCAATGCCCACGCCATCGGTGCCGATCTGGCGTGAACGCCAGCGCTTGTTGGCGGGCAAGTCCGACAAATCGGGCCGATGCCCTTCGCGGGTGTGCATCACCGGGTAACCTGTTGCACGCAAGGCTGCCATGAGGGTTTTCAGGGGTTCAATCGGGGCGCGGGTCAGGCTGATGTCATACCCCATTTTGTCCACATAACCACCCGGGCCGCAGAAGTCGGTTTGCATGTCGATCACGATCAACGCGGTGTTGTCGGGCCGCAAATCGCCGTTCCAGGGCCAGGCATACGGGTTGGCTTGAACGAAATGCGGCATACAAATCTCCAGTTAGCGGGTGGCCGACAACTCGCCGGGGCTGCCTTGCGCCACGCTGCCGGGTTTGCAGGTCAGCATCAAAATGACCAGCGTCAGCACATAAGGCACGGTGTTGAACAGGTGGTACCCCCAGCCGATACCGGCCGACTGCAGCGCCGGGCCGATTGCACCAGCTCCGCCAAACAGGGCCGCCGCACCTACACAGCGCCAGGGGCTCCAGCGTGCAAAAATCACCAGCGCCACCGCAATCAGGCCTTGGCCGCTGGAGATACCTTCGTTCCAGCTGCCCGGGTAAAAAAGCGTCAGCGACGCGCCACCCAAGCCCGCCACCATGCCACCCAGCGTGGTCGCCACCACACGAATGCCGACCACCGAATAACCCAACGCGCGCGCCGCATTCGCCGAGTCACCCGCCATGCGCACCAGCAGCCCATAACGGGTGCGCTTGAAAGCCCAGGCCATCAGCGCCGCCAGCAGCAGGCCCAGTGGCAGCAGCATATTGACCTGCAAGGCAGCTTGCACCGCCGACGAGTCGCTCCACATGCCTAGCGATAGGGCTGAAATTTGCGGTGCCTGCGGCTGAATCAGGGGTTTGCCCAGGTAGAACGCCAGCCCGGTGCCCAACATCATCAGGGCAATACCGGTGGCCACATCGTTAACCCGGGCAAGGGAACACAAATAACCATGCAAGGCGGCCAGCAAGCCACCCGCCAAAGCGCCGACCAGCACCCCCACCCAGGGCGAGCCACTCAGGTAGGCACCTCCAAACGAGGCCATCGCCGACAGCACCAACACGCCTTCCAGGCCCAGGTTGATACGGCCAGATTTTTCGGTCAGGCACTCACCCAGGCTGACAAACAGAAATGGCGTGCCGACCCGCAGGGCACCCCCCACAATGCCGGCAAACAGGGTGATCCATTGGTCTGGCGTCATGACAGTTTGACTCCCGCAGGGTTGGGCGCAGGGCTGGTATCCGGTGCACGGTTCAATCGTTTGAGGCGGGCCTTCCAGTCCACATCGCGCAGCGCCTCGCTGGCCAGAATCAAGACAAAGGCGATACCCTGCAACACCAGCACCGACGCATCGGGCAGCCCCAGGCGGCGCTGCAGCAAACTGCCTGCGGCACCAAAACCACCAAACAAAATTGCCACCGGAATGATGGCCAGCGGGTGGTGGCGCGCCATGAACGACACCAAAATCCCAGCATAGCCATAAAACGCAATCAGCGAGACATTGGCGTTGGTATGCACTGCCGCCACCTCCACCGCACCAGCCAGCCCTGCACACGCGCCGCCCAAAACACAGGCCAGCAGCACCAGATGGGAGGCGGGCAACCCTACCAGCTGCGCAGCACGCGGGTTGCCACCCACCACCCGCACCGAAAACCCGGAGGCGGTCCAACGCATCCAGATCGCCAAAGCAACACAGGCGACCACCCCGAGTGCCAGGCCCCAGTGCACATCTGAGCCGGCAATGCCGCCAATGAGCAGGCCCTCTGGCAGGGTGTGGGTGGAAGGCTTGTTCAGGCTGGCCGGGTCGCGCAGCGTGCCTTCCACCAGATGTTTGAACAGGCCAATGGCAATGTAGGCCAGC
>DAOSLL010000147.1:0-8059 GCA_035368905.1 Rhodoferax sp. | reverse complement strand
GACACCACCTCCAGTTCTTCACTGAAAGTTGGCGCTGCAAAGCCCTGGCCCCAGACCTCGTGGTGCAGGGCATCGACCAGGTCCGGGCGGCGGTATTCGGGCTTGAGCGGGCCATCGGTGTCGAGCCTGCGCGTCAAGGTGGCAACGTCGAGCCATTCCTGCGCGACTTCATTCAAGCCCCGCTCAAAGGTCTCAAAATGCGCTTCGTCAATGGTGCAACCTGCCGCCATGGCGTGGCCACCAAAGCGCAGCAGCACACCGGGGTAGCGCTTGGCCACCAGGTCAAGCGCGTCGCGCAGGTGAAAACCGGCAATCGAGCGGCCGGAACCTTTGAGTTCGTGACCGTGGCCGACGGCACCGCTGCTGGCAAAAACAAAGCTGGGGCGGTGAAATTTGTCCTTGATGCGGGAAGCCACAATGCCCACCACACCTTCGTGAAACCCGGCATCGAAGACGCAGATGGCTGGCGGCGCATGGCTGGCGTCTTCAAAAAGTGCTTCGGCCACGGCCAATGCCTGATCACGCATGTGGCTTTCGATCTCGCGGCGTTCGCGGTTGATGCCGTCAAGCGTTTTGGCCAGTTCCAGCGCGCGCCCGGCATCGTCGGTCAGCAGGCATTCAATGCCCAGCGTCATGTCTGACAAGCGACCTGCTGCGTTGATGCGCGGCCCGAGGGCAAAGCCAAAGTCAAAGGTGGTGGCAGTTGTCGCCGGACGCGAAGCTGCTACAAATAGTGCAGCTAGTCCCGCAGGCATGGCAAGGGCCCGGACCCTTTTCAGGCCTTGCGCCACAAGGCGGCGGTTGTTCGCGTCCAGGCGTACCACGTCGGCCACCGTGCCAAGTGCCACCAAGGGCAGCAAGGCGTCGAGCCTGGGCTGCGTTTGTTCATTGAGCGAGCCGCGCAAGCGCAACTCGGCTCGCAGCGCCAGCAGCACATAAAACATCACGCCGACACCGGCAATCGACTTGCTCTGAAAGCCGCAACCGGGCTGGTTCGGGTTAACGATCACATCCGCATCGGGCAGGGCAACCTGGCCATGCAAGCTGGCGCACAAATGGTGGTCGGTCACCAGCACCTGCAAGCCCAGATCGCGCGCGCGCGTCACACCGTCAAAACTGGCAATGCCGTTGTCCACCGTGATCAGCAGGTCGGCCCCGCTGGTCTTGACCCGCTCCGATATCGGCGGGGTCAGGCCATAGCCGTCCTGTACCCGGTCTGGCACGATGTAATCGACATGGCGCGCGCCGAGCAGTCGCAAGCCGCGCACCGCGACCGCACAGGCGGTGGCCCCGTCGCAGTCGTAATCTGCCACGATGCAAAATTTCTTGTCCTGTGCCATGGCATCGGCCAGCAGCCGCGCCGCCGCTGCCGTGCCCAGCATGGTGGCCGGTGCCAGCAGCCGGGCCAGCGCAGCGTCGAGTTCTTGCGGGTCTTGCACCCCACGGGCGGCATAAAGCTGGGCCAGCAGCGGATGGATGCCGGCCTGCTCCAGCGTCCAGACGGTCCGGGGCGGGGCATCTCTTACAACCAATTTCATAGCTATCGATCTTTGTTGGATATGGGCTGGATGCCAAAATGGCTCAGCTTATTGCGACAATGCCCGGTCCACATCGGCAGCATTGCGTTCATCCGTATAGGGTGAAGTCGGTGCCGCGTGGCTGGTCTGGTAGCAACTGACAATCACGTTGCTCAAGGGTGCCGACTTGTGCAGCACCTCAACCGCGCAGCGGCCAAACACGCTTTCGATGGTGCCGAGCAAGTTGCGGGCATAGGCTGACTCCAGTCGGCCATCCAGAATCAGATTGATCAGCAACACCCCCTGCGGTTTCAGGGTGCGCCGGGTGTCCTGCCAGAACTCGCGCGTGACCAGGTGGCTGGGAATCGAGGTGTGGCTGCTGAAGGCATCCACCACCACCGCGTCAAAGCGTTGCGTGGTGCTGCTGACAAAGTGGCGCGCATCATCAACCACAAAGGCACCGCGAATCGGCTCTTTCAGAAAGTCTGCTTCGGCAATGGTGCGAATTTTTGCGTCAATGTCAACATAGGTGTAGTGGTTGGTCAGTTCCTGATGCGACAGGTTGAAGCCGCCTGCACCCAGCACCAGAATGTCGCGCCCCTCAAGCGCCAGTTCATCCAGAATGATGTGCCGCAGGTGCTCGATGTAGCGGGCGTAGCGCGCTGGCTTGCTGCTGTCCATGATGGAGGCCACCGAATTGTTGATCAGGAAGGCGCGTGGTTCGACTTGTCCGGGCCGCGTCAGGGGTTTGATGGCGTAGTCGGCATAGGCGGTGTCTTGCACCAGGCTGGCCGGCATCAGGTTGATGGCGCTGGCTGCCAGGCCAAC
Organism: Rhodoferax sp.; assembly: GCA_035368905.1. GTDB lineage: Bacteria > Pseudomonadota > Gammaproteobacteria > Burkholderiales > Burkholderiaceae_C > Rhodoferax. Next base: position 5,714 of record DAOSLL010000147.1, on the reverse strand, counting down.
GCTCAGCACCTTGGCCCAGGCTTGCCAGCTTGGCTGCGCCTGACCTTCGAGCAGCAGGCTGCCCAGCGCCAGCAAGACCGCACAGCACAGCACAGCAGCCGACACCCCGAGCCACTGCATCACCCCCAGTGACAGGCTGACCGACCCCAGAAAGGAGCCCAGCGTGGACCAGTACAGCGCGTAGCCGCTGGCCTCGCCGGCGCGCGCGTGCTTCATCAGGTTGGTCAGCACCGGCACGGTTTGGCCGAGCAGCCAGGCCAGCGGGCACAGCACGCCGCCCATGAACAGAAGATAAGCCAGCCAGCCTGGTTGCACCAGCCCAAAAAGGCCATCCACCGTCAGGCGCGCCAGCCCCAGGCCAGCGAGCAGGCCCGAGATCAGGAAATTGCGTGCAACGACGGCCGTGAACCGGGCACCCACCCGCGCGCCAGAAGCGTAGCCCAGCGCCAAAGCCAGCAGAAACAGGCCGATGGTCGGCGCGGTCACCACAATGGCGCTGCCGACATAGGGCACCAAACGGCGCAGCGCAATCACCTCGGCACCCAGTGAGCAGAAGCCTTCAATGAAGACGATCAGGTAAAGCAGGTGACGCGGCATGCTGTTGCTAGCCTCTGGCGACTGAAAATGTTACAAAACTCATAGCTTCTCAAGCACAGTACATAAGGGCTGGGAGGCAAAAAGATGCTTGAATGACTGCCATGCCGAGAGCTTCTGGCCGTGCCAGCACTGGCTGCTGCGCTCACCGCACAGGGTGAGTTGCACCGGCTGGCCGCAGGCCAGGTGCTGCAGCATCAGCCTGATTTCGGTGGCATCCAGCGTCTGCCAGGCTTGCGTCCAGGCCAGCCAGTCATCCGCCAGCGCCGCCGCGCGCAAGGTGTTGACAAGTGTCGGCTGCGCGCTGGCATCGGGCATGCGGTAGCCAGATGGCAGAGCGCCAGTACCGCTGAGCCAGAACGAGTTGACCGGTGTCACACCGCGCGCTTGGCGGGCATCGTTGACCGGGTGGGTGTAGAGCAGCATCTGCATTTCATTTTGCAGCCGTCTCAGTGGCGCGGCCTTGACTGAGCCCGGCATCCAGTGCGCCAGGTTGCGCCCCGCAGCCCGATCTGGCGCGGCGCAGGCCAAGTCGGCAAACAGCTCGGCCTGCGCCAGCCAGCGCCCCGGCTGGTCATCAAACAGGGCGATACCGTCCTCTTTGAAATAGGGGCGCATGGCAGCCAGCAGCGCAGCCGACTCGGCCTGCGTCAGTTCTGGCAGCGGCAGGTGACTCATGGCGATATGGTGGGTATGCACCTGCCAATGGCACAGGGTGATGAAAGCCCAGGCACCGCCATCAGGCAATTGGGGGTGTTCACGGGCGCGTAGCGCAGCCCAGGCGATCTGGCCATCTGCCAGGCCAAGGCCAATTGCGCGCGCCAGCACACGCTCATGCGGGGGCGACAGGCTCAACGCATCGCCAGCATCGGGTGGCGACGGGTGGCAGCGGTCAAGCAGCCGTTGCAAATGGGGCAGTTTCAGGCTTGCTTGCGCTGCAAGGCAGCCATCGGACAGACCAGATGCGTAAGGAATAATCAGGTGCATGCCTGTATTGTGTCTGTGCTTTCGCGGGGCCATTGAAAGTCATCCAAAGTCAGCGGATGCCCCTGCTGGCTGGTAGCTCCAGTTGCGCGGAGATTTCCCTACGCGTTGATCCGCGCAGATAATGAATTAGTCGCATCGAATTATTCTTGCTCACCATGCCAAACCTCCTTCGCGCTCTATTCATCCGCTCAAGCTTTGCCATCTGCCTGATTCTGGGTCAAATGGCCATGATGGCCGTCGCCGTCGCAGCCGACAGCCCCTTATTGCAGGTGCCCCGCCATGCCCTGGTGATCGGCAACAGCCGCTATGTGGTCGGCGCGCTGACCAACCCCGGCAACGATGCCCGGTCGATTGCCGAGCGCCTGAGCCAGGCCGGTTTCTCGGTAACGCTGAAGCTCGACACCGGACACCGCGATTTGACAGAGGCCATCCGCAGCTTCAGCGATACCTTGAGCCGCGACAAAGGTGTCGGCGTTTTCTATTACGCCGGCCACGGCGTGCAGCTCAACTGGCGCAACTTCCTGGTCCCGGTGGATGCCAGGATTCGCGGCAAAGCCGATATCCAGTCGCAGGCGGTCGATCTCGGCCTGTTGCTCGATGGCCTTGGCCGCGCCCGCAATGCGATGAACATCGTCATCCTGGACGCTTGCCGCAATAACCCCTTTGGCGAGGATTTTCGCGTTGATGACAAGGGCTTGTCGCAACTCGATGCCCCAACCGGCACCCTGCTGGCCTTTGCCACCGCGCCCGGCAACACGGCCGAGGACGGCATCGGCAGTCACGGCCTGTACACCGACAACTTGCTCAAGGAAATGCAGACAACCGGGGCTGCCGTCGAAGATGTCTTCAAGCGGGTCCGGCTGTCCGTCCGGCGCGGTTCGCAGGGCAGCCAGATACCCTGGGAAAGCACCTCGCTGGAAGCAGATTTTTCTTTCTTGCCGGGCCAGACCAGACGCGATGCAGCCAAGGAATTCGAGGCCGACCTGAACGCCTGGCAGCAATTGCGCTCTGCCGATTCCACTGATCAACTGGACGCTTTCATTCGACAGCGTCCCAGCGGCAAATTCGCCGAGATGGCCCAGTTCCGGCTCGACCAACTGTTGGCTGCCAACGGCGAGAAGCCGGTTCGCGCCCGAGCCGGATCGGCCGAGATTTGCCTGCCTGGCACCAGACAGTTGGCAAGCTACACCGGGCAATCGGTCCCTTACAAGGTTGGCGAGCGTTATGGCTACCGGCGGCTGAACATGCTCAGCCAGACCGAAGTGATGCGATTTGAGCAGACGGTGGCGAAGGTGGCCGGTGATGAAGTATTCTTCAACGACGGCAACACCGTAACCGACCTGTTCGGCAACAATGTGCGCGCACCGGACGGTCGGAAATGGACACCCTATCAGTTCTTTATCGCCGACTACCAGGTCGGCAAACGCTGGCCAGCGCAGTTTCTCGTCACCCTGCCCGATGGTCGGCAGCACAACACCAGCTTCGAGCTGCGCGTGGCCGGGCGCGAGCGGATCACCTTGCCCGCTGGCACCTTCGATGCCTTGCGGATCGAGGCGCGCGGGACCAATCTCAGCACCGGCGACCTGTTAGAGCGCACCGCCTGGGTGATGCCGGAAAAAATGCGCGGCTTTCTGGCGCAGGAAAGCGTGATTCGGCGCGGCGGCAAGCTGATCGAGGGCGAACGTACCGAACTGACCGCTTATTCACTGCCTGCCAGCCCGTTCAATGGCCGTCGCTTCCGGTCCGGCTACTAGCCGGGTGCGCTGGTGAAAGCCCATGCCTATTCCCGTTCGGCTTGACCAGATCAGCGCCTGCGCACTGACCGGCATCATCAGGTGGAACACCTGCAATACCAAAACAGGTGTTCGCAGCCCCGCCACGCGCACCGGCATCTTCTGCTAGAGTTTGCGTCGCTCCTGGCTTGACCAAACGTCTGTACTGCGGTCAACGAGACGGTTCGGACGATGTTGCTGGTTCGGGTCAGATTTGAAAACACACTTGAAGGAGTGCGCCATGGTTCAGACGGTCAATTTTCGGGGGACTTCAAAGCGTTGCTGGTGCGTCAAGCGCGGTGGTCTGGTGCTGGGTACGGCGCTGTTGCTGCTGGCCTGTGCGGCCCCCGATGGCCGGGTTGAAGCCCCTGCTGCTGCAACACTTGTGGCGACCTCAACCCCGCCACCAGCGGCACCGCCAGTGGCGTTTGCCCACAATGAAGCCGTGCTGATGGCGGCCCGCGACCTGTTTGGCAAGGCGCAGATCAGCGCCGACAAACCCATCAGTGTGGTGATTGATCCGCTGGTGGACGGCAGCACCGGCCTGCAGTCGGTGGCAACCGAGGCGATTGCCAAGCAACTGGTCAATGTGGTCAGCAGCGAGTTCCCGAAATTTCAGATCAAGGCGCTCACCGCTGCCAATGTGGCCGAGCTGCCATTGGTGTTCATTGGCACTTTCACGCCCATCAACCTGCAAGGCAAGGGCGAGGGTGAACGTGATGCCTACCGAATCTGTTTTGCCCTGGCAGACCTGAAAACCGGCAAGCTTGTCAGCAAGGGCTTTGCCAGATCTCAGACTGCCGGGGTCGATCCGACCCCCCTGCCCTATTTTCGCGATGCACCCTTGTGGGTCAATGACAAGGTGGTTGAAGGCTACATCAAGACTTGCCAGGGCAGCAAGGTGGGCGATCCGATCAACCCCGATTACCTCGACAAGGTGCTGTCGGTGGTTGGCATCGCCGAGGCCACTAGCGCCTACAACAACAAACAATACAGAGAGGCGCTGGCTCAGTTCTCAACCCTGCTGCGCAGCAAGGCTGGCGACCAGACCCGCGTCCACACCGGCGTTTACCTCTCCAATGTGAAACTGGGGCGGCGCACACCAGCCATGAAAAACTTTGCCGAGATTGCCCAGCGTGGCCTGAACGCTGATCGGCTGGCGGTCAAATTCAACTTTCAGCCAGGCAGTGTCACCCTGGCCAGGAGCGACAGCCCCTATGACCTGTGGCTCAAGACACTGGCCAGCCAATCGGCCTTGACCGCCAAGGCCAGCGCAGGCTGCTTCGAGATCAGCGGCCACACCGGGCGCGGTGGCTCCGAGGCAATGAACGAAAGGCTTTCACTGCAACGCGCTGAATACGTCAAGCAGCGCCTGATTGCAGAAAACGGCGACTTGGCCCGGCGCATCAATGCACGCGGCTACGGCTCGCGGCAGGCCTTGATTGCCACCGGCCGCGACGATGAGTCGGACGCGCTGGACCGCCGCATCGAGTTCAGGCACGCCCCTTGTCAGGTCTGAGTTGCACACCTTTTTCTGCCTGATACTGGCGCTTTGCTGCGCCTGTTGCCCGCCGCTGCTGGCGGCCCAGGCGGCAACTGCGCCGCTGCTGCGAATTGACAGTGGCAGCCACAGCGCGCCAATTCGGGCGTTGGCCGTCGATGCCGCCGGTCGCTACGCGGTGACGGCTGCCGAAGACAAGACCGCCCGGGTGTGGGACTTGGGTGATGGCCGTTTGTTGCAGACGCTGCGGCCCCCCGCAGGCAGCGGCAATGACGGCAAATTGTTTGCCGCCGCCATCACCGCCAATGGTGCCTTGATTGCCGTTGGTGGCTGGTCAGCCGACAACGACGTTTATCTGTTCGAGCGCGCCAGCGGCCGTCTGCTGCAACGCATTACCGGCCTGCCCAACATCATCACCCACTTGAGTTTTTCTCCAGACGGCAAGCTGCTGCTGGTGAGCCTGTGGGGAAAGCACGGCGTGCGCCTGTTTGAAGGCAACTCGGACTGGCAAAAGCTGCGTGAAGCCGACAGCGACAGCAGCTATCAGGGCGACTCTTACGCTGCCAGTTTTTCCGCCGACGCAAGCCGCCTGGTGACCACCAGCCAGGACGGTCTGGTGCGTTTGTACGATGTCCGTGATCAGCGCCTGAAGCTGCTCCAAAGTGTCCGCCCGGTCGCTGCTGCCGCGGCATTTGGCGTTGCCTTTGCGCCCGATGGCAAGCACATTGCGCTGAGTTTTTCAGACCGTCAGGCGGTGCTGGTACTCGATGCCAGAACGCTGCAAACCGCTTACCTGCCAAGCCTCACCGGCATTGACAACGGCAGCCTGACAGCGCTGGCCTGGTCAGCCGATGGCCGTG
>DAOSLL010000146.1:0-8064 GCA_035368905.1 Rhodoferax sp. | reverse complement strand
CCCGACCATGCTCGGCCTTGCCCGGATACCACGACGGCGACACATAAGCCTGTGGCCCGCGAAAAACCACCAGCACGCTACGCTGTGCCGGGTGCACCTGCCACAGCGGGTTGGCGCGCGCCACATGCGCATTGAGGGTGCCGTGCGGCCCCAGTTCGGCATCGAGCACAAAGGGCAGTTCATCGGCCACCGGCTCGCCATCGGCCTGCGTCACCAAAGTCGCCAGCGGGTACTGGCGCATCACCGCGTGCAACGCTGCCGGGTCGGTCTGGCTGAAATGGGCTGGCAGGTACATGCGTCAGGCGGTCGCGTTGATGCACTCGCCCAGCGCGTTGACCAGGCTGTCGATCTGCGCTGGCGTGCTGATGAAGGGCGGTGCGAGCTGGATGGTGTCGCCGCCGTAACGCACATAAAAACCCTTTTGCAGCATCGCCATGGCTATCTGGTAGGGTCGTTTGGCCGGTTCACCGGGTGCCGCATCAATGGTAAAGCCGGCGGCCAGACCGTAGTTGCGAATGTCGCTGATGTGCCTGGCCCCCTTGAGGCTGTGCACCGCGCTCTCAAAATGCGGTGCCAGCGCCTTGACCCGGTCAACCATGTTTTCGCGCACCAGAATGTCCAGCGTGGCCAGACCCACCGCGCAGGCACCGGGTGTGCCGAATAGGTGTAGCCGTGGGCAAATTCCAGCAGGTACTCTGGCCCGCCTTGCGCCATGAAGGTGTCGTAAATCTCCTTTTTGGCCAGCACCGCGCCGAGCGGTTGCGCGCCATTGGTGATCTGCTTGGCCAGGTTCATGATGTCCGGGGTCACGCCAAACACCTCGGCGCCGGTGTAGCCGCCCATGCGGCCAAGGCCGGTGATGACTTCGTCAAAAATCAGCAGGATGTTGTGGGCGGTGCAAATGTCGCGCAGGCGCTGCAAGTAACCCTTGGGCGGAATGATCACCCCGGCCGAGCCGGACATTGGCTCGACGATCACCGCCGCAATGTTGCTGGCATCGTGCAGCGCAATCAGCCGCAGCAGTTCGTCGGCCAGTTCGGCACCTTGTTCAGGCATGCCGCGCACAAAGGTGTTGCCGGGCAACTGGGTGTGCGGCAGGTGGTCAGCGGCAATACCCTGACCAAAGGTCTTGCGGTTCGCACCGATGCCACCGACCGAAATGCCGCCAAAGTTGACCCCGTGGTAGCCCTTTTCGCGGCCAATCAGCAAGCTCTTGCTGCTTTGGCCCTTGGCGCGCCAGTAGGCCCGCGCCAGCTTCAGCGAGGTGTCGGCCGACTCGGAGCCGGAGCCGGTGAAAAACACATAGTCCAGCCCCTCGGGGGTCAGTTCCTTGAGCTTGTTGGCCAGCGCAAACGACAGCGGGTGGCCGTACTGGAAGGCTGGCGAATAGTCCAGCGTGGCGAGCTGTTGCCGTGCCGCTTCGGTGATCTCGGCGCGGCCATGGCCAAGTCCGCAGCACCACAGGCCCGACAGGCCATCAAAAATCTTGCGCCCGTCAACGTCGGTGTAGTAGCAGCCTTCGGCGCTGACCATCATGCGCGGGTTGGCCTTGAAGTTGCGGTTGCCGGTGTAGGGCATCCAGTGCGGCTCCAGCCAGGCGGCATCGGTTCCGGGCTGGGTCAGGACGTTGGTGTCAGGCAGGTTCATGGGGTTCTCCAGTGGGGCAAGGTTGCTGTTTTTGACCATTTCCTTACGCAGGGCGGCAAAGGGGCGATTGTGCGGTGTCGTCTTACTCTTATGATTGCCTGACTATCACTGCTTGGTTGCAAATCTATGCAAGTAAACACCCGCGCCGCCTTAGGCCAGTTGAGCGACATGGACATCCGCCTGCTGCGGGTGTTCAAAAGCGTGGTCGATTGCGGCGGCATGGCGGCTGCCGAACTTGAACTCAACATTGGCACATCGACCATCAGTCGGCACATCAAGGACCTGGAAACCCGCCTTGGCCTGACGGTTTGCCGCCGTGGCCGGGCCGGTTTTGCCCTGACCCCCGAGGGCGGGCAGATTTACGCCGAAACGCTGCGCCTGCTCTCAAGCGTCGATGCCTTTCGCAGCCGGGTTGATGAAATCCACCAGCGCATGGGCGGCGAACTGCACATTGCGGTGTTTGACAATACCGCCAGCAACCCGCAGGCCCATATTGGCGAGGCGATTGCGCGGTTCACCCAGGCCGCACCCGATGTCAGCCTGCACCTGCATGTCGCCCCGCTCAACAGCATTGAGCGCGGGGTCATCGACGGCCAGTTTCAGGTCGGCATCATTCCCGGCCACCGCAGTTCGGATGCGCTGCACTATGACGAGCTGTTTGACGAAACCATGTTGCTGTATTGCGGGCAGAGCCACCCGCTGTTTGCTGCTGATGCGGCGCTTGAGCCCAACAACTGGGAGGCGCTGCGCGGGCACCGCTTTGCTGGCCTGGGTTACCACTCGCCCAACATGGAGCTGTCGCAGCAAGTGCGCCTGACCCGCGCTGCCACCGGTTACGACCAGGAGTCGATTGCCACGCTGATTCTGTCGGGCCGGTTTCTGGGCTTTTTGCCAGACCATTACGCCGAGCGCTTTGTGCAACTGGGCCGCATGCGGGCGGTGCAGCCCAAGGTGATCAGCTACCGCTGCAGTTTTTTTTGCATTTTGCGGGCCTCGCCGCAAAGCGCCAGGGTGACGCGCGCGTTTCAGGCGTGTTTGCTGGCCAGCCATCTTCACATCACTGGCAATCATAATGAAATCGGGCTGCAGCCCTTATGAAACAAGCGCTGGCAGCTATTAACCTAGTAGCATGAAGAGCGCTGCGGGGTCGATCTCCATGCATTGAAAAGGCTTTGCCAAACGTACACCCAGCCGGGCTAAATGCGTAGAATGAATTGCTCTGGCATAGGAACCCGTTGCGCCGCGACTTCAAGAGCAGGAGCACCATTGTGCGTTTTGCAGCGAATGAGCAGACCCTTCCCCGGCTGCACCTGATCGGCACCCTGACCATTGTGATGGTGCTGACACTCGCGCTGGGTCTGTTTTTCTCGTGGCGCAGCGCGCAGGATCACCGGGCCTCGATCGAGCGGGTCGGGCAAACCGTCACCGCGCTGCAGCAGTCACGCTTGCAAGCTGAAATGGATTCGGTCATCAGCTACCTTGAGTTCACCCGCGAGCGCACCGACGACATGCTGCGCAAAAGCCTGCGCGAACAGGTTGACACCGCAGTCCAGATTGCCCAGGCCATCTACACCCGCGAGTCGGCACGCCAGCCGGCGGCGCAGGTCAAACGCCTGATCATCGAAGCCTTGCGCCCGGTGCGCTTTTATGAGGGACGCGGTTATTACTTCATTGACGACATGCAGGGTCAATTCATTTTGTTGCCGACGGCACCGCAATTCGAGGGCACAACCAATCTGGACAACCGCGACGACCAGGGCCGCTACATCATGCGTGGCCTGATTGAGGCAGCGCGCCGACCCGATGGGCAGGGCTATTCACGCTATCGCTGGTACTCACCCGATTCGCCCAAGGCGATGGCCGACAAACTGGCCTATGTGCGGCGCTTTGCGCCGTATGACTGGCTGATTGGCACCGGTGACTACACCTACAAGTGGGAGCAGGCGCAAAAGCAGGAGGTGATTGCGCGCTTGCGGGCACTGCGTTTTGGTCAGAGCGGCTATTTTGCCCTGATTGACCGCGACGGCCACCTGGTGCTGTCGCAGGCGGCCCCGCAGCTCGAAGGCAATCACTACCGCGATGTTGCCCCGGCGCAGGGTGCAGCGCTGGCCCTGCTGGTGAACAAGGGTCGGCAGGGCGGTGGTTTTGTGCACTACGAGTGGCCCGACCTCAAGACCGGGGCGATGGGTGGCAAGACCGGTCTGGCGCGCTTGATCGAACCCTGGAACTGGGTCGTGGTAGCGACCATTCAGGACAACGAATTGCAACTCAACCTGCAGCAGGAACTGGCACAGTACGGCGTTGACCGGCTGCAGCGCTGGACGCAATGGCTGGTGCCGCTGCTGCTGGCGCTGAGCATGGGGTTATTGGCATCGCTGAGCTTTGCCCGCTGGTCAGGCAAGCTGTTTGCCGCCTACCACGACGACATCGGCAAAAAAAACCGGACCATTGCCGACAGTGAGGCTCTGTTTCACGCGGTCTTTGACAACGCTGCTGTGGGCATCGCCCAGGCATCGCTGCAGGGGCAATTTCTGCAGATCAACCCCTATTTTTGTCGCTTCCTGGGTTATGAGCATGACGAGATGCTGGCGCCGGGATTTGACTTTCAGCAAGTGACCTGGCCAGAAGACCTGGATGCCGATCTGCAACACCTGCAGCGCTTGCTGGCTGGCGAGGATGCCAGCTTCAGCATGGAAAAGCGTTACATCCGCAAAGATGGCAGCATTGTCTGGGGCTATCTGGCGGTGCACCTGGTGCGCGCTGGCGACGGCACACCGCAGTACTTCATTGCTGCGGTTCACGACATGACCGAGCGCAAAAAGGGCGAAGAGGCCTTGTCTCTGGCAGCCAGCGTGTTCACCCATGCGCGTGAGGGCATCATGATCACCGAGGTTGACGGCACCATTGTCAACGTCAACGATTCGTTTACCCGCATCACCGGCTACAGCCGTGAAGAAGCGCTGGGCCAGAACCCGCGTCTGCTCAAGTCGGGCCTGCAGTCCGAGGCCTATTACGCAGAGATGTGGCAAAGCATAGAAGAGAAGGGCCACTGGTACGCAGAAACCTGGAACCGCCGCAAAAATGGCGAAATTTATGCCGAGATGCAAACCATCAGCGTGGTGCGCGATGCCGATGGCGGCGCGCGGCACTATGTGTCGCTGTTTTCCGATATCACCGCCATCAAGGAGCATGAGCGTCAGTTGGAGCACATTGCCCATTTTGACGCGCTGACCGGTCTGCCCAACCGGGTGCTGCTGGCTGACCGCCTGCAGCAAGCCATGTGGCAGGTGCAGCGGCGCGGCCAGTTGGTGGCGGTGGCCTATCTGGACCTTGATGGTTTCAAGGCCATCAATGACCGCTTTGGACATGATGTCGGTGACCGGGTGCTGGTGGGGGTGGCCACTCGCATGAAGGCGATCCTGCGCGAGGGTGACACGCTGGCGCGCATCGGTGGCGACGAGTTTGTGGCGGTGCTGGTGGACCTGCCTGACAGCGACAGTTGCCTGCCGTTGCTGACCCGGTTGTTGGCCGGCGCCGCCGAGCCGCTGCTGCTGGCTGAAAACAGCCTGCAGGTGTCGGCCAGCCTGGGGGTGACGTTTTTCCCGCAGGCTGACGGCATTGATGCCGAGCAATTGCAGCGACAGGCCGATCAGGCCATGTACCAGGCCAAGCTGGCCGGCAAAAACCGCTACCACGTCTTTGACGCAGAGCAGGACCGCAACGCGCGCGGCCATTTTGAGACCCTGGAGCACGTCCGCCATGCGCTGAAAAGCGGTGAGCTGGTGCTGCATTACCAGCCCAAGGTGAACATGCGCAGCGGCCGGGTGACGGGTTCCGAGGCGCTGATCCGCTGGCAGCACCCGCAGCGGGGCCTGCTGGCACCGGCGCTGTTTTTGCCGGTGATTGAAAACCATGCGCTGGCGGTCGATGTTGGTGAATGGGTCATCGACACCGCCCTGAGCCAGGTGGAAAGCTGGCACCAGCAGGGGCTGGATTTGCCGGTCAGCGTCAATGTCGGAGCGCGCCAGTTGCAGCAGCGCGATTTCGTTGAACGCCTGCAGGCCATTTTGGCGGCGCACCCCAGTGTCAGTCCGGCTTGCCTGGAGCTTGAAGTGCTGGAAACCAGCGCCCTCGAAGACATTGCCGGGGTGTCGCAGGTGATAGGGGCTTGCCATGCACTGGGTGTGAGTTTTGCGCTCGATGACTTTGGCACCGGTTATTCGTCGCTCACCTACCTCAAGCGCCTGCCGGTGACCCTGCTGAAAATCGACCAGAGCTTTGTGCGCGACATGCTCGATGATGCCGACGACCTGGCGATTCTGAAAGGCGTGATTAGTCTGGCAAAGGCCTTCCACCGCGAGGTTATTGCCGAGGGCGTGGAAACCGTTGCCCACGGCACCGCGCTGCTGCAACTGGGTTGCGAACTGGCGCAAGGCTATGGCATCGCCCGGCCGATGCCAGCCGCCGATTTGCTTGCCTGGGCAGCAAGCTGGAAGCCTGACGCTGCGTGGGGCTAGTTGATGGGCAAACGACTGATCGCCCGGCGGGTCCGGTTTCCCCTGCAGGCTTGAGGGCAGGCTTCGGTTACACCAATCAACACAGGGCTGAACGAGCTGGGTCGCGCCAGTCCAGCCATCAGTGCGTGGTGTGCCGCGCTGACCCCTGGCGGCGGTGGCCAACTTTGCCGTGCGGCAGGCTGGCCAGGCGGGTGAACATGTCAAGACAGTAGCCATCAATTTTCAGGCACTTGTTGATCTCGTCCACCGGCAGCGGACCCGACACCACCACGATGTCATTGGCGCGCTCCAGTGCACCACTGGCGCGCAGGCGACGGCGGGTGTTGTTGGCCCAGCAATGGATGCGCAACGGGCTGCCATGCTCGCGCAAAGCGCCAGTGCTGGCATCAAAGGCTATCGCCACGGTGTCGGTTTTCAGGCGCAGCCGGTGCTCGCCGGTGACCCGGCTGGTGGGCGTGCTCAGGTCATACAAGTGGTAGTTACCTTCTTTGAGCGTGTACTGCAATGCCATGGAATCTCCTGTTGTTGCGAACATTTTGCAGGACACTGCCCCGTGCTAAAGGGCAAACAGGGGTCAATACGTCTCTTTTTCATCGGTATTACGGGAAAACCCGCATGCATTTTTTCAAAAAACCGTCTGCATGACCAATTCGACACCCTGCCTTGCCATGTTGCCGAACTGATTAAACTGCCTTTTTTTCATTCGCCATTCTTATTTTTGACATGAGCACTTTTGATCCTGATGCGCTGGAATGCCTTGCTGCGATTGTCGAAGAAGGCGGTTTTGAGCGGGCCGCGGTGCGGCTGTCGATCACCCAGTCTGCCGTGTCGCAGCGGCTGCGCTCGCTGGAAGTGCAGGTCGGCACGGTGCTGATTGTCCGCAGTCGCCCGCTCAAGGCCACCGCGACCGGACGCTTGCTGCTCAAGCATGCGTTGCAGTTGCGTCTGCTGCGCGCGTATCTGGACCGCGACCTGAAAGAACTGGCTCCTGACGTGGCCGGTGCGGCCGGCGAAGACGCGCGTATCTCCATTGCCGTCAACGCCGACAGCATTGCCACCTGGGCGCTGCCGGCCCTCAGCCCGCTGGCACATCAGGGTCTGGGGCTGGAGATCATCACCGATGACCAGGATTTCACCTTTGAGTGGCTGCGCGAAGGCCGGGTGCTGGGCTGCGTGACCACGCTGCGCTCGGGCTTGCGCAGTTGCAAGGTCGAGCCGCTTGGTTGCATGTCGTATGTGGCGGTGGCCGAGCCCGGATTTGCGGCTGCCCATTGCCCCCAGGGCCTGAGTCCGCACAATTTCAGCCGCGTGGCGTTTGTCGCTTTCAACCGCAAGGACGATTTGCAGGGCGAGTTTGTAGCCGATGCCTGCGGCCTCAAGCATGTGTCGCTACGCCATTTGTATGTGCCCAGCTCGGAAGGGCAGGTGCAGGCGGTGCTGGCTGGCTGGGGTGCCAGCGTGCTGCCCGAACTGAAAGTGCGCGAGCATTTGCGCGCTGGCACGCTGGTCAACCTGATGCCCGGCCATGCCTTGCCGGTGGCGCTGTACTGGCACTGCTGGAACCTGAATTCGGCGGTGCTGGACGCGCTGACAGAGGCCCTGAAAACCGCCGCTGCCGGGGTTTTGTCACCGGCCGAGGTCAAGCCTAAGACCAGGCAGTAACAAAACAGCCGCAGCGCCCAGATTTTGAAGACCTCGGCTAAGATGTCGGCATGAAAACAGTTGTTGTTGCCACACCTTCGTTCAAGCAGCGCATGCTGGCGGTGCGCGAAGAATCGATCGTCCATGCGGTTAACCGTTTGCTGGCCGAAAAGGGTTTTGATGCGATGACGGTCGATGAGGTGGCAGCGCAGGTGGGCATTGCCAAAGCCAGTTTGTACAAACACTTTCCCGGCAAGGA
>DAOSLL010000145.1:0-8071 GCA_035368905.1 Rhodoferax sp. | reverse complement strand
AGTCGCGCTGTGAAGCGGCGTGATTTTCTGGCCAGCGCCGGGTTGCCGCTGCTGGGTTGCGGCCAGACCCATGACATCGCCGGTGGCTTCACCGGCATCAACCTGGAGCGGGGCCATCTGCTGCAAGCCGCGCGAGTCTGGCCAACACCTGCGCTCATCCGCCGCACCGATGTGCTGATCGCCGGTGGCGGTGTCGCTGGCCTGGCGGCAGCACGCGCCTTGCGGCTGCAGGGGGTGGAGGACTTTGCCCTGCTGGAACTCGAAGACGAGGCCGGTGGCAACAGCCGGGGCGGTCTGACCGGTGGCCAGGCGTGCCCGCTGGGTGCCCACTACCTGCCGCTACCCAGCGACGATGCGCCCGAGGTACAGGACTTGCTTGAAGAACTGGGCTTGCGCCAGCGCCTGGCCGGGCGCTGGGTGTATGACGAACGCCACCTGTGCCACAGCCCGCAAGAACGGCTGTTTTTTAACGGCAGTTGGCAAGAAGGCTTGCTGCCGGTGCATGAGGTGGGCCAGGACAGCATCGCGCAATACCGGAAATTTGCCACGCTGGTAGCGCAGCTCAGGCACCAGGCCCGCTGGTCAATTCCAGCATCAAATAGGCCTCTAGCGCCCGTACAGCAAGCGCTGTCAGCTATTACTTTTGAAGCGTATCTGGTGCAGCAAGGCTTCACCGATGGCCACCTGCGCTGGTATCTGGACTACTGCTGCCGTGACGACTATGGTGCTGGCCTGGCCAGCGTGTCGGCCTGGGCCGGCATCCATTACTTTGCCAGCCGCCATGGCTTTGCCGCGCCTGGCCTGGAGGCGACCGAGCGCGATCACCTGCTGACTTGGCCCGAGGGCAACGCCTGGCTGACGCGCCGCCTGGCGGCGCCGCTGGGCGCGCGCCTGCATCCTGGCCGTGTCGTGCTGCGAGTGACAAACCTGAAACACGCGGTGGAAATCGATGCCTTCAACACCGCAACACAAAGCATTGAGCGCTGGCACGCGCGCCGCGCCATCATTGCGCTGCCAATATTCATCGCTGCGCGGGTGCTGGAAAGCCCGCCCGAATGGCTGCGCGGTGCTGCTGCGCAGATTGCTTACGCACCCTGGCTGGTGGCCAATATCCACATCAAGGCAGCCTTGCACGACCGGCCGGGTGCCGCACCGGCCTGGGACAACCTGATTCACGGCGACCGGCAAAGCGCGCCCGGTTTGGGTTATGTCGATGCCAGCCACCAGCACCTGCAGAGCGTGCCGGGGGCAACTGTGTTGACCTATTACCGGGCGCTCGGCGACATCACAGCCGCTGTCGGCAGCCCGGCCCAGGCACCAGGTGTGGCGGGTCGGCATATGTTGCTCGGCCAGGCGTGGCAGGTCTGGCGCGATGCGATTCTGGCCGAACTCTCGGGACCGCACCCGGATTTGGTCGGCAAAGTGACCCGCATCGACCTCACCCGCTATGGCCATGCGATGGCCATGCCGCTGCCAAAAGTAAATGGTCAAATCGGCCTCTGGCCCCCGTCAGATAAGCGCAGCAAGCTATTTAAATCAGTGCAAATTGAAATCCGCCATGAGCGGCTTGCTTTTGCCCACAGCGACTGGGCGGGCTATTCAATCTTCGAGGAAGCGTTCACCCTGGGACACGCTGCAGCCTCAGCAGGTCGCCTGCTCTGAGGCAGACCCCGATCCACCATACCTTCGCGCCCGTGGGCGAGTGTGCAGCATCAGCAGGTCGCTCGCGCTGAGGCAGACCGTTGTGACCCAAGCTGCCACTTTCATCAGCACCCGCCCGATGGCCTGGCCAGTTGCAGACACGGCAACAGCACTTGCTGCGCGTGACGCTGGCGCTTTTGCTGGCTTGGCCAGGTGGCACGGCCTTGACCCTGGATTCCTCAGTTGAACCCGCCCAAGTGGGCCGCTGGCGGCGCGGCTGGGTCGGGCGACAGCCGCAGCTCCAACCGTGCCTGCGCAGGCTTGGACGGCTTGAGGCAGGCCAGCCCTGTGGCTTGGCTGCGCCCAGTATGCGCCCGGCAAGCGGCGCGGGGCGACAACGGCGCTCTGCTGCTTCAGAACCCGTCGTCCTGGCCGACGAGGAAGGGGCAACGAACCCAGTCACGTTGCCACTGGTTCAATCGGATGCGTAGCGCTGTGCCCTAAGCCGGACAAGCCGGAATCGATGAGCCTTTGTCGCGAGGGCGCGACTCCTACACAAACAGTCGGCGCCGATCTGAATTTGTAGGAGTCGCGCCCTCGCGGCGAATGACTTTGAATGTTTGAATTCTTCGCATGGTATGCAAAGACTTGACTTGTTAGAGACTAACGGGTGAACCCCATCGAAGCTAAAAAGTAAATTTTCAGAAGGACTTGCCTATGAAAGCAAGCGGTCAACCGAGCAATCTAGCTTAATACCATTCGGGGCATGCCGGGGGTAATATGTCGTTTCAAACCAAACGTTTCAAGGTGTCCATGAATTTCACGTCATCACCCGTCCTTTTGCATCTGCTGGCCGACCGCAAGCTGGCACCAGGTGCTGCACTGCTGGTTTTTGACGCGCCTGCGCAAGACGCGCTGTCGTTGCTGGTAGCGCACCCGGCTTTTGCCGCTTTTGTTGCCGAATTTCCCTGCCTGCTTGGTTCAGAGCAGGCATCGGGCCTGCCACCTGAACTGCTGGCTGACCTGCAGGCTGCGGGCTGTCGGGTAACCGATGCGGCGGCCTTTCATCGCTCCGATACGGCGCTTAAGCCGGTGTTGCCGACATCGGCACTTTGGCTCGATGGCGACTGGCCGCTGGCACCGCCGCAGCGCCCCACCGGCACGCAGTCGGCATCACGGGTTCTGGCGCTCAAGCTCTTGCAACTGGTCATGGCCGACGCAGAAACACGCGACATTGAAGCGGTGTTGCGCCAGGATCCAACCCTGTCCTACCATTTGCTGCGGCTGGTCAATTCGCTGGGCATGGGCATGACGCGGCGCATCACCAGTTTTTCGCAAGCGATTCTGATTTTGGGCCGCAAGCAACTGCAGCGCTGGCTTAATCTGATGCTGTTTGCGGCCCGCTCGGACGACTACCGCGCGCCAATGTTGCTGGCCCGGGTAGTGGTGCGCGCCCGCACCATGGAGCTGCTGACCAAGGAAATCGGGCTTGATCTCGCTGGCCAGGATCTGGCTTTCATGGCCGGCATGTTTTCCATGCTGGGCATTTTGTTTGGCATGTCATTGGCCGAGCTGATCCGGCCGCTGCAGCTCAGTGATGTGCTGGTTGATGCCATCATTGACCACCAGGGAGAAATCGGCCGCCTGCTTCAATTGCTGGAGTATGCCGAGCAATCCGATGCGGCCAGCGCGACCGACTTGCTCGCCGGGCTGCGGTTGACTGCGGCGCAGTTCACGTTCGCCAGTCTGGAGGCTTGCCAGTGGATGCTGGGCATTGCCCGCGAAATGAAAGGTAGCGACCATGACTGATGATTTTCGGCTGCATGCCTGGCGGGCGATCGATCTGCTGCAGGTACCGATCATGACGCTTGACCTGACCGGTTACCTGACCAGTTGGAACCGGGCGGCAGAAAACCTGTTTGGCTACACGCCGCAGGAGGCCATTGGCCAGCATGTGCTGTTTCTCTACGCCGACGAAGCCGATCAGGCTGAAACCCAGTTGGCCGAGGTGATGCCTGAGCATGGCGATACCGTGCTGGAGGTCTGGCGCCGCAAAAAATCCGGCGAGAACTTCAAGGCGGTGCTCACGCTGTCGCTGTTGCTCGATGACGAACAGCGACCGGTCGGCATGGTGGCGCAGTTATCTGAAATCGTCCAGGCGCTGCCCCAGCTAGAACGGCAGAAACTGCATTCGCGCATCATTGAAGACAGCGACCAGGGCATTTTGATCACCGATATCCACGAACGCATTGTGTCGGTGAACGCTGCGTTTTCAAAAATCACCGGTTACCAGCCGAACGAAGCGATTGGAAAGACCACCGATTTGTTGCGCTCGGGGGTACACGACGCAGATTTTCGGGGCCGCGTTCTCGCGGCCATGAAGGGCTCCGGGCCTTGGCAAGGTGAAATCGTCGGCAAGCGCAAGAACGGCGAACTGTTTCCACAGTCGGTATCGATCAGCGTGGTGCGCAACGAAGTCGGCATGGTGACCCATGCGTTCTCGATATTTTCAGATATCAGCGTGCTGCGGGAAACCGAGCAGCGCATGCAGCAGTTGGTCAATTTTGACAGCTTGACCGGCCTGCCAAACCGGGCCCACTTTCATCGCCTGGTCGATCTGGGCCTGGCAACGGCTCGCCGCAACGACAGCTTTGGTGCCCTGCTGGCAATTGATTTGCGGCGCGTTGACACCATCAACGAGACCTTTGGCCACGAGATCGGCGACGAGTTGTTGCGCCAGGTAGCCCAGCGTTTTCGCCAGACCTTGCGTGACGAAGACGTGCTGGCCAGAACGGCTGCAGACGAATTTGTGGTGGCGCTGCTCAGCATACAAAGACGCGAGCACAGCAGTATCGTGGCGCAAAAGCTGCTTGCCTCGCTCAAGCCCGGCTTCATCATTGAGTCCATCGTGCTGCACGTGGGTGCCAGCATTGGCTTGTCGGTGTTCCCGGAGGACGGGCTCGACACCCATACGTTGCTGCAGTTTGCTGATGTTGCGGTCAAGCGGCTCAAGGCCGAAGGCGATTCAGGCTACCTGTTTTACAGCCCCGAGATGAACCAGCGCGCCAAAGAGCGCTGGCAACTTGAAGGTGAGCTGCGACGGGCACTGACCTCCCAATCCCTGCTGTTGCACTACCAGCCAAAGGTTAGCCTGCGCAACGGGCGCATCATTGGTGCCGAGGCCCTGATTCGCTGGAATCACCCCGAAAAAGGCATGGTGGCACCGAGTTTCTTTATTCCGATTGCTGAAGAAACCGGGTTGATCATGGACATTGGTGACTGGGTGCTTGACGAGGCTTGCCGTCAGATCAGTGCCTGGAAAACGTCCGGCATCAATATGCCTATGGTGTCGGTGAACCTTTCGGCACGCCAGTTTGATAGCCTGCTGCCCGCACGCATAGGTGCCGCGCTGGACCGTCACGGCTTGCCGGCCGCCTGCCTGCAACTCGAAATAACCGAAAGCCTGCTGGTGCGCGGCACCGACAACGTGGTGCAGATCATGAATGACTTGGTGGCCATGGGACTGACACTGTCGATGGACGACTTTGGTACCGGCTATTCATGCCTGGCGTACCTGAAACGGTTCCCGATATCCACGCTAAAAATTGACCGGGCCTTTGTCGTGGGTCTTCCGCACGACGACAGCGATTGTGCAATTGCGCAAGCCATCGTCACCATGGGTCAGCAACTGCGCCAGGAAATCGTCGCCGAGGGCGTTGAAACCAAAGCGCAAATGCACTTTTTGCGCTCGGTTGGCTGTGACCAGATGCAGGGATTTCTGTTTAGCCCGGCGGTCACTGCCGACGAGCTGGCTCGCATGTTGCGCGACGACATCCGCCTGCTACTGGACTGAGCGCGCCCGGCAGGCTGATACGCAAATAATGCCCAGTGCGGTGATGGCAGCATCTTCCATCACCGAACTGCCATTTTTGCTGATGAAAATTGGGCTACAACGGGATGCGTCCCGGCTTTTACAAGCGAACCAGTTTGATGATGTGTGCAACCTTGCCATCCGGCGTGAATTCAACGTAAGACGTTGGGCCTTTCCAACTGTAGTGCTCGTCAGACAGCAGATCGTGCGCCTGGAAGCGCTCGTCAACGCCGATGCCAAACTCAGCCAGCGGCAGGTGCACAAGGGAGTGCTGTTTGCGGAAGGGATCCAGGCTGACCACGCACAGGATGATGTCCGACTTGTTCTCGGTCATTTTGGCGTAGGCGATGATATTGGGGTTATCGGCGGTCAGAAACAGCACATTGTTATAGGTTTGCAGCGCCGGTGAAGCGTGACGAATCTGATTGATGCGGGTAATGATGGCGGCAATGTTGCCCGGCGCGTTCCAGTCGCGCACCTTGATCTCATATTTTTCGGAGTCCAGGTATTCCTCCTTGCCTGGAATAGCCGCGTTTTCGCACAACTCGTAACCGCTGTAGATGCCGTACACGCTCGACAACGTGGCCGCCAGCACGGCGCGCATGATGAAGGCCGGCCGACCGCCGGTTTGCAGCATGGGCGGCAATATGTCTGGCGTATTGGCGAAGAAGTTGCCGGTGAAATACTCCTTCATCTCGCCTCTGGTCAACTCGCTCACGTACTCGGTGAGTTCGGGTTTGGTGGTGCGCCAGGTGAAGTAGGTGTAAGACTGGGCAAAACCGACTTTTGCCAGCAGCCGCATCATCTTCGGTTTGGTAAATGCTTCCGCCAGGAAAATGACCTCCGGATGTTTGCTGTGGACTTCGGCGATCACCCATTCCCAGAACGGTACCGGCTTGGTATGCGGGTTATCGACTCGGAAAGTTGTCACCCCCTTGCTGACCCAGAACAGGAATATCTTGAGCATTTCCTGCCATAGCCCGGCCTGGTCGGTGGTGCCGAAGTTGAGCGGGTAAACATCCTGATATTTCTTCGGCGGGTTCTCGGCGTATTTGATCGATCCGTCCGGGCGGTGAAAAAACCACTCCGGGTGCTCGGCCACATAGGGGTGGTCGGGTGAACAGTTCATCACATAATCAAGTGCGATTTCAAGGCCCAGGCTGTGGCAGGTGGCGACAAACATGTCCCAGTCGTTCCAGTTCCCGAGCTGAGGTTCGATTGCCATGTGCCCGCCGTGCTCATTGCCGATCGCCCACGGGCTACCGACATCACCAGGGCTGGCAACCACGTTGTTGTTCTTGCCCTTGCGAAAGCTGTAGCCAATCGGGTGAATCGGGGGCAGATAAACAACATCGAAACCCATCGCCTTGACCTCGTGCAAGCGCCGGATGCTGTCTTGCAGGGTGCCATGCTGATGCGCCACGCTGCTTTGCGAGCGTGGAAAGAATTCGTACCAGGCGGCAAAGCGGGTGATTGGCCGATTGACCATCATCGGCAGTGCCGGTGCAAGGGTGTAGCCTTCGCTACGATCCGGGTAATTGGCCATCATGCCGGCCATCACGTTGCCGATTCCCAAATCGATCGCCAACTGCTGTTCGCCGGTGGCCAGCGCGCTCTCCATCAGCCAAATGACACCCATGATGCGGTTGCTATCGGCCTCCGGTGCCAGGGCGGCCGAGGTTTTCAGGATCGCGATGCCTTCGAGCAGTTCGCTTCTGAGGTTGGCACCGGGCAGGTTCTTCTTGGTGATCTCGTCCACCCACGACAAGTAGCGTTCGGCGTAACCTTCAATGGTGTATTCCCAAGGCCCGACTGCATCGGCTGTGAATTCGCCATGCCAGCGGTCGTTGGCGCTCAGTGTCATCGGGCTTTGCTGCCACTCAGTGGCACCTAGCTTGCGCACCTTGAGCAATACCGCCAGCCGGTCATGACCTTCTTTGTAAACATCGGCGCTGACAGCGACTTTTTCACCGACCACGCGCTTGATCGGAAAATGACCACCGACTATTTGAGGCTTGACTGCTTCGATGATGACACGGGGGTAGTCTTTTGGAATCCTGGTGTTTGGGTTGCAGCCACTGTCAATTTCTGGCTCGACCGCATTCATGACGACAGGGGCGTTCTCTTGTGGCTCTACCGCTTTCATGATGACAGGGGGGTTCTCTTGTGGCTCGCCCGCTTCCAGGATGACAGTGACCTCCCCGGTCCAGCGGTCATTGGCCAGTGGGGTCATCGTGCTTTCATGCCAAGTTTTCTCGCCGAGCTTGCGTACCTTGAGCGAAACAACCAGCCGTTCCTGGCCTTCCTTGCAGCCATCGGCGCTGACTGTGTCTTTTTCGCCGCCGAGGCGCTTGATCGGCAAATCGCCACTGTCAATTTGTGGTTCGACCGCTGCGATGATGACAGGGGGAGTCTCTTGCGGCTCGACCGCTTCCGTGATAACAGGGGGAGTCTCTTGCGGCTCGACCGCTGCGATGATGACAGGGGGAGTCTCTTGCGGCTCAACCGCTTCCGTGATAACAGGGGGAGTCTCTTGCGGCTCGACCGCTGCGATGATGA
>DAOSLL010000144.1:0-8122 GCA_035368905.1 Rhodoferax sp. | reverse complement strand
CGCTTGCTTCGAGACGCGGGATTTGACTTTTATTGGTCCGACAAATACTGTGACAATTTGTTTGTGCCCGGTTTCGAGTACGCACCTGAGCGCGGGTCGTGCCGCGTGGTCACGGCGATGGAAGTGATGGAGCATCTTGCGGATCCGATCACTTTTGTCGAGGAAACCTTGGCTTTATGCAATGCGCAAACGCTATTGTTTTCCACCGAACTTTACCAAGGCGCGCCGCCATCTCCTGATCAATGGTGGTACTACACCTTTGAAACCGGACAGCATATCGGTTTTTTTCAACGAAGAACCCTGGAGGTTCTAGGTGCGAAGTTGGGATTGCGTTTCTGTACCGCAAATGGGCTTCATGTTTTGTCGCGGCAACCTGTCGATGAAAGTTTGCTCGGGTGGGCCACCGGTCGGTGGGCATCACTTTTCAGTATGTGGTGGGTTCGTCGTCAACTGGGGTCGAAAACCCTGAGCGACCATCAGATGATGTTGAAGAACATTTCTGATCAATAGAAAAGTTTCTCAATGAAAGTTATCTATGACTGTCAGATATTTTCCGCCCAGGAGTTCGGTGGTATCTCTCGCTATGTTTGCTCGTTGGCATCGCAGATGAGCGGTTTCAGCGGTGTTGAAGCCCGGATTGTTGCCCCGATTCATATCAACGGGCATCTCAAGAGCATCGATTCCGGCATTGCAGTTGGCTGTCACGTGCGACGGCTGCCTAAAACTTCGCGAATGATCAAGGCCGTGAGTGCCGCCCTGTGTGGGCCTATCGCCAGCGCCCTGCGCCCTGATCTCGTGCACGAGACCTATTATGCGCAGCAGTCGCCGTGCCGCTCGAAAGTACCGCATGTCCTGACTGTTTACGACATGATCGAAGAGAGATTTCCGGCGAGTTTTCCCGATGGTTATCCGGTAGCAAGACTGAAAAGAGCCGCGGTCAACCGCGCTGACCATGTTTTTTGCATATCGGAAAACACCCGGCGTGACCTGATGGAGTTGTATCGGCTTGGGCCGGATCGAATTAGCGTCACCTACTTGGGGTACGACCAGCTTCCAGTAAGCGGTTTGACGGCAAGTGACCTGGTAGGTGAGTCACCGTACATACTGCATGTGGCAGGTCGCTACGGATACAAGAATTTTGAAGGTCTGCTTCGTGCCTATGCCGCGTCTGGTTGGCTTAAAAGTCATTTCCGAATTGTCTGTTTTGGTGCGGCCCCTTTTACCTTGTTGGAACGCTCACTCTTTGCGCAGTTGGGTCTGTCCGAAGAAAAAGTGACGCATTGTGGAGGCAGTGATGAGCGTCTGGCCGCCTTGTACAAGGGTGCGGCAGTGTTGGTGTATCCCTCCAAATATGAAGGTTTTGGTATTCCTCCGCTTGAGGCCATGTCACAGGACTGCCCGGTCATTTGCAGCAGCAGCAGTTCAATTCCGGAAGTTGTCGGCAATGCTGGCGAGTACTTTGACGCGGATGAGCCCGACTCCATCAGGGCCGCGATGGAAAAGGTATTGCAATCGCCTGAGCGCAGGGATGAATTGGTGTTGCTCGGGAGTGATCGCTGCAAGCTGTTCACCTGGACGCGCTGCGCGCAGGAAACCCTTGATGTTTACCGGAGGCTTGCTGCGTGAGAGCTTTGATTTGTGGAATTGGTGGTCAGGACGGTGCTTTTCTGGCCCGCTTGTTGCTTGAAAAAGGATATGAAGTGTGGGGGACATCCAGGGATGCACAAATCGTCGAGTTCCGGAATCTGAAAATGCTGCAGATACTTGCGCAGATCAAGCTTTGCTCGATGGCACCGACCGATTTTCGAAGCGTGTTGTCCGTGTTGAAACGAAGCGCACCAGACGAGGTGTATTTTTTGGCTGGTCAAAGTTCTGTGGGTCTGTCATTTGAGCAGCCAGTCGAAACGCTGGAGAGCATCACGGTAGGCACTCTGAACATGCTGGAGGCGATCCGATTTTTGGGTGGGCAATGCAAGTTTTACCATGCCAGTTCAAGCGAGTGCTTCGGTCACCTTGATCAAACCTCAGCAAATGAACAGACGCCCTTTCATCCACGCAGCCCTTACGCCGTTGCCAAGGCATCGGCCCACTGGATGGTCGCCAATTATCGTGAAGCCTATGGTCTGTATGCCTGCAGCGGGATTTTGTTCAACCATGAGTCGCCGCTTCGACCCGCTCGCTTTGTAACACGAAAAATTGTTGACGGTGCATTGCGCATTGCCAACGGGGCAAATGAAAAGCTGGTTTTGGGACGCCTGGACATTTTTCGCGACTGGGGCTGGGCGGCAGAGTATGTTGATGCCATGTGGCGGATGTTGCAACTCGAAGAACCGCAAGATTTTGTCATCGCAACCGGTGTTTGTGTATCGCTGGAAACGTTTGTCAGCAGCGTTTTTACACGTGTCGGGCTGCAATGGCGTGATCACGTGTGCAGCGACCCTTTGCTGTTTCGTCCATCTGATATCGGCTGGAGTCAAGGGGATGCAAGTCTGGCAAAACAGCGGCTGGGTTGGGAGGCGCAGACAAAAATGCCGGAATTGGCCAACATGCTGGTTGAGGCGGCAGCCGTGCGATGAACTTCAACGACGGACTGCCATTGATCAGTGTCGTGATTGCCGTGTACAACGGCAGTTCCACCCTGCAACAATGCATCGACAGCGTGAATCAACAGACTTACCAGAAGCTTGAGTTGATCGTGATGGATGGTGGCTCAACCGATGGCACAGTGGACTTGCTCATTGCCAACGCGCAGAAGCTGACCTATTGGGCGACTGAGCCCGACACAGGAATCTATAACGCCTGGAACAAGGCGCTGAAAAAGGCAAAGGGCGACTGGATTTGTTTCTTGGGTGCAGATGATTATTTTTGGGATGCCCAGGTGCTCGCCCACATGGCAGAAAAGCTGGCTGTTGTGTCGCCTGACATCAACGTGGCTTACGGGCAGATCATGCTGTTGGCCAAGGGTGACGAGCCAATGTATCCGTTGGGCCAACCATGGGAAATCGTGAAAGCCCGTTTCCGGCGGGAAATGTGCCTGCCTCATCCGGCGGTCATGCATCGAAGTGGCTTGTTTCGGCGGCTGGGCGCATTTGACGAGTCGTTTCGCATTGCCGGAGACTACGAATTGTTACTGCGTGAACTGAAAGACCATGCGGCAATTTTCATTCCTGACTTGATCGTCACGGCAATGCGGCAGGGTGGGGTAAGCAGCAGCCCCAACAGTACGCTGACAGGCTTGCATGAGGTACGGCGCGCACAGAAAAAAGCGGGCCTGGTTTGGCCTAGCCCGAATTGGTTTCTGGCGCTAGTGCGAACCTATGTGCGCTTGATTCTCTGGGGGCTTGCCGGGGAGGCCTTGACCAGAAGACTGCTTGACCTAGGCCGCAGGGTGCTGGGTTTGCCCGCCTATTGGACCAGAACATGATCAGCGGACCGGTTTTGGTTCCCGTCAGCGTCATCATTCCCTGCTTTCGCTGCGCCCGCACGATTGAGCGGGCGCTCGCTTCAGTGGCGGCACAAACGGTGCTGCCGACAGAAGTGATACTGATCGATGATGCCAGTGGTGACGAGACTCGGGCGACGCTGCGCGAGCTTGAAGGACGGTATCAGCCGGGCTGGGTCAAGCTGGTTTTGCTGGATCACAATGTGGGGGCTGGCAGCGCACGCAATGCCGGTTGGGCTATTGCCAGTCAGCCACTGATCGCGTTTCTTGATGCCGATGATGCTTGGCATTTTCGCAAATTGGAAATCCAGTACGACTACATGGCAGCAAATCCGGAAGTCGATTTGTCCGGGCATGGGTTTCGGCTGCTCAAGCAAGGCGTTTTGCCTTATTGGATGGTGCAAAAAGGCACGGCTACGCCCATTGGCAAGTGGCGCATGATGCTCTCCAACCGGTTTGTAACGCCATCTGTCATGCTCAGGCGTGATGTGGCGTACCGGTTTGTTGAGCGACAGCGCTACATGGAGGACCATATGCTATGGCTTCGGGTGGTGTGTGCCGGTGCCAGGGTGGTGAAACTGCCTGCAGAATTGGCGGCGATTTACAAGGACCCATTCGGCGTTACAGGGCTGAGCTCGCAGGTTTGGCTGATGGAGCGTAGCGTCCTGGGAAACTACCATCGGCTTTACCAGGACCAGAGCATCAACCTGATTCAGTTTGCGGCGTTGATTGTTTACTCAACGCTGAAATATCTGCGGCGACTGGTGATTTACACGGCATATCTGCGATGGAAAAAGTAGTCCAATCTGATTCTGTGGCTATTTCCGTCTCGGTGGTCAGCCATGGACAAATGCATTTGGTTGTGCATTTGTTGCAGGATCTGCAAACGCACTGTAGCGGGCAAAATATCGAACTGATACTGACGCTCAACGTCGATGAAAACCTGCAATTGGAAAGGACCCATTTTTCGTTTCCGATCCAGATCATTGTCAATTCTGCGCCCAAGGGGTTTGGCGCCAATCACAATCAGGCTTTTCGTGCCGCAAGAGGAAGTTATTTTTGTGTTGCAAACCCGGATATCCGGTTGAATGCCTGTCCGTTTACCGGACTGATGGCGTGTCTGGCTGGCGCTGATGTGGGTGTTACTGCACCGTTGGTATTGGATCCTTCTGGCCGGATTGAAGACGGTGCGCGTCGATTTCCAACGCCCGGCAAAATAATGGTTAAGGCATTTTCCGGACCTCAAATACCTGACTACAGCTTTCAAGCCGGATCACAGCATGTCGATTGGGTTGGTGGCATGTTTTTGCTGTTTCCTGGGTCGGTTTTTCGGGATATGAATGGATTTGATGAACGGTATTTTCTTTATTACGAAGACGTTGATATTTGTGCCAGACTTAGTCTGGCAAATTTTCACATCGTACTTTTTTCTGGAACCTATGTGGTTCACCATGCGCAGCGCAGTAGTCACCGGCGCTTGAAATACCTGGTCTGGCATCTGTGCAGCATGGTGCGTTTCTTCATGTCTGGCCCATACCAACGGCTGAAGCGTCTGGGTCGCTTATGAAAATCCTGGTTACCGGTGCCAATGGACTGGTGGGCCGCGCT
Source organism: Rhodoferax sp. (assembly GCA_035368905.1). Lineage (GTDB taxonomy): Bacteria > Pseudomonadota > Gammaproteobacteria > Burkholderiales > Burkholderiaceae_C > Rhodoferax. The sequence goes on along the minus strand of DAOSLL010000144.1, from coordinate 3,072 downwards.
TTGTGTGCGCTGCTTGACGACCGTGGAATACCAGTTCGCGCTGCTGTGCGGTCCGCTTCACCGATTTCGCCTGGGCTTGACTGCGTCGGAATCGGCAGTATTGACGGGCAAACCTGCTGGTCGTGCGCGCTGGCCGGTACCAACACTGTGGTGCATTTGGCAGCCCGGGTGCACGTCATGAACGAGGCAGCAGCAGACCCGCTGGCTGAGTTTCGCCGGGTGAATGTACTGGGAACCTTGAATCTGGCGCGTCAGGCAGCGGCAGCGGGACTGCAACGATTTGTGTTTGTCAGTTCGGTCAAGGTCAATGGGGAGTTGACGCAAGCCGGTCAGGCTTTTTCGGAGTCTGATTCACCTAGCCCAGAAGATCATTACGGAATAAGCAAGTGGGAGGCAGAGCAGGGTCTGCTGCAAATCGCCCGTGAAACCGGGCTGCAAGTTGTCATCATCCGGCCACCGCTGGTTTACGGGCCTGGCGTGAAAGCCAATTTTGCCGCCCTTATGTGCGCTGTGCAGCGTGGCTGGCCCTTGCCTCTGGGGGCTGTGAACAACCAACGCAGCCTGGTAGCCCTTGACAATCTGGTGGATTTCATCGCGCTGTGTGTCGTCCACCCGGATGCCGTCAATCAGGTTTTTCTGATCAGTGACGGCAAAGATGTGTCTATTGCCGGGTTGATTCGTGGGATCGCACTGGCAGCCGGTGTGCCCGCCCGGCTCTGGCCAGTCCCGCTTTGGGTGTTGCAAGCTGCCGGGCACTTAACGCGAAGAAGTGAGGTGGTGCAGCGCCTGTGCAGCAATTTGCAGGTGGATATCAGCAAGGCGCAAAAAGTGCTGGGTTGGAAGCCTGTCATCAGTCTGTCAGAGGGTTTGCACAGGGCGTTCAAAGGCCGATAAACCATGAAAAGAAGTTGTGATTTGTTGCTGGCGCTGTTGGCTATGTTGCTGCTGGCGTTGCCTATCCTGTTTGTCGGTTTACTCGTGCGGCTTACATCGACAGGACCGGTGTTGTATTGGTCAGATCGGGTGGGACGCAATAACCAGTTATTCAGGATGCCCAAGTTCCGCAGTATGCAGGTGGGAACACCCGCTGTGGCAACCCATTTGCTTGGTAATCCAGATGCGTTCCTGACACCAGTTGGAAGTTTTCTGCGCAAGAGTAGTCTCGACGAATTACCCCAAATATGGAGCATTGCAAAAGGGGATATGAGTTTTGTTGGTCCAAGGCCGGCGCTGTTTAACCAGCATGATCTGATTGGCCTGCGAACAGTCGCCGGGGTTCATCTGTTGCGGCCCGGCTTGACGGGGTGGGCGCAAATCAACGGTCGGGATGAACTGCCGATACCAGAAAAAGTTGCCCTGGATATTGAATATCTGCACCGACGATCATTTTTTTTTGACACCAAGATTATTCTTTTGACCGCATTCAGGGTTTTAAAAAGGGATAATGTGGCTCATTAAAACAATATGCCTTCCAGACCATCAGGAACTTTAACAATTTTTACTTAAAGGAGCTAAACATGACAAATTTGATTGAAATTCAAAACCAGATAGCCGTTTTACAGAAGCAGGCTGAGGAGATCAAGGCACAGGAGTTCGCCAAAACGGTTCAGGAAATTCTGGCCAAGATGGAAGCATTCGGCATTACTGTGTCTGATCTTGACGGTTCTCGTGATCGCCCGCGCAAGCTTAGCACCAAGTCTGCCAATCCTGCGCCCGCCAAGTTCCGTGGCCCTAATGGCGAAACTTGGAGCGGACGCGGTTTGATGCCGCGCTGGCTGGCTGCGCTGGTAGCGCAAGGTCAAACCAAAGAATCATTTGCGATTCAGGCATAAGGCGACATCAGGGCGGTTCAATGCAAAGCAGGGTTCTGGAATGGCCGCGTTGGGTCAAGCGGCTGGTGGTTGTTGCTCTTGACATCATTCTGGCTCTCTTTGCTACCTGGGTATCCTATGCCCTGAGGCTCGACGAACTGCACTGGCCCACCGGTGCCCAATGGTGGGTTTATCTGCTGGCACCGACGCTGGCAATCCCCGTATTCATTCGTTTTGGCCTGTATCGGGCCATTTTTCGTTATACCGGTCAAGCGGCCCTGGTGGCCACTGGTCTGGCAGTGCTGGTCTACGGCAGCGTCCTGCTGGGTATCCTGGTATGGATGCATTGGCCGATGGTGCCGCGCAGCCTGGGTATCCTGCAACCATTGGTATTTTTGTTTCTGGTTGGCGCTAGTCGGGCAAGCGCGCGTTTCTGGCTGGCTGACCTGGGGCTTTCGCGCGAACAATTTGAAGGACGGCTGTTGATCTACGGAGCCGGCACGGCGGGCGTGCAAACCGCCTCTGCCTTGCGCTTGTCGCAGCAATATCTGCTGCTGGGCTTTATCGATGATGACCCTGCCAAAGTGGGACGCAGCATCAATGGGACACCGGTTTACTCACCCACCGAAGTAGCGCAGGTGATCGCCCGGCAAGGCGCAACCGAGATGTTGCTGGCGATTCCCAGTGCGTCGCGTGACCGGCGCAATGCGATTCTGGAGAGTCTGCGGCATTTACCGATTCACATCCGCACTTTACCTGGGCTGTCCGACTTGGCCAGTGGTCGCGTCACGATCCAGGATTTTCGGGAACTCGATGTAGAAGATTTGCTGGGGCGTGATCCGGTGCCGCCAGATGCATCGCTGCTGGCCAAGGATCTGGCCGCTCAGGTGGTACTTGTGACAGGTGCCGGCGGCAGCATTGGTGGTGAACTGGCGCGCCAGATTGCGCTGCAACGGCCAAGTCAATTGTTGTTGTTCGACCACAATGAGTTTGGCTTATACAGCATTCACCGGGAACTGCAAGAGATTTGCGCCAGGACCGGGCTGTCAGTCGAATTGGTGCCCCTGCTGGGCAGCGTCGCCAACCCCGAGCGCCTGGCCAGCATTTGTCGAGCGTACCGCCCGGCCCTCGTCTATCATGCGGCGGCCTACAAACACGTGCCGATGGTTGAGGACAACCCGGGCGAGGGCATTCTGAACAATGTGTTTGGCACCCTCAACATGGCTCAGGCAGCGCAAGACAGCGGGGTAGCGCGCTTTGT
>DAOSLL010000143.1:0-8174 GCA_035368905.1 Rhodoferax sp. | reverse complement strand
GCGCCATGATGCTGGCGCGGCGAATCTGGGCACGCAGCACGTCGTCCGGGTTATCAACCCGCTGCAGCCAGGCATCCGCCTTTTCAGGCTGCTTGCGCAATTGCGCGATCTGGGCCATCGACATCAGCGCCTGCGCTCTTCCGCGTCGGATTTCTGGCGCTTGTTGATCAAGCGGCTGGCCTTCCACCAGATCAAGATAGCGCTGCAATTGCTGTTCAGCCAACGGCAGTTGTTTCATTTGAAGCGCCAGCGCACCGTCGATCAGCCACGCATCAGCGTAACCAGGCGAGCGTGTTTTGATGATCTCCAGCTCGGCTGTGGCTTCGTCCGTGCGATGGACATCCAGCAGGGCCTTGATGTAGGCCATGCGAAACTCTGGCCGCGCGTGGGGCAGGTGCTGTTTGACCAGGTTTTCTGCCGGTGGCAAATCGGGGCTCATCAGCGATAGCGCCAGCAGGGCGGCGTGCTCGGACTTGTTGTCGATCGCGAATGATTTGTTGGCTGCACTCAGGGCCGCAGGTTTGTCGCTGGCAGCCAGCCAAAAACGGCCGACAACAGCCCACGCCGTGGCACCAACCGCCTTGTCGTTGAGGACACCCGCCAGCGCACCTTGCACCGTGCTGGCAGCAAGCCGCCGATCACTGGCGCGCAGGTAGTTGCCGGGCAGTGCCCATAGCAAGTCGCGCAGCTCCCCGGCGGGGGTTAGTGCGATTTCGCGCTTGAGCGGCTCAAGCGTTTCTGCCGTGCGATTGAGTCCGAGCAAAATTTGCCAGGTATAGCGATGGGCTTGCGCGGATGCCGGAATCGCCTGGCTCCAGGCTTTGGCGGCCTTCAGGGCCGACTCGCCGGCCCGCGCCTGAATTGCAATCTGGATTGCTCTTCTGTAAACGGCCGGGTCAGCCGTCTTTCGGGCAGCGTCTAATAACAGCGCGAACGCAGCGTCTGGCTCTTCGGACCGGGCATTGAGTTCGCCTACCAGCAATTGGTAAAAAAGCAGGCTGTCCATGGCCGAACTTTTAAAACCAGGCTCGGATTTGGCGGGACTTTGGGCATGCAGGCCAAAGGCGAGGCTCAGCAGCAAAGGTACTAAAACAGGTTTGAAGCGCATCCGCCCATAATAATCCACGCTCATCAATATATTTTTCGCATGCCTGAATTACCCGAAGTAGAAGTGACCCGGCGCAGTTTTGTTCGCGCCATTGAAGGTGCGCAGGTGCTCGCCGCGCAACTGGGCAAATCGCTACGCTGGCCATTGGGCTGCGAGCCAAGTCTGCTGGTGGGGCGTTTTGTCCGCACCGTTCACAGGCGCGGCAAGTACCTGCAGATTGAACTTGATCACGGCTGGCTGCTGTTGCATTTGGGCATGTCAGGTAGCCTGTGCTTTGCTGCTGACCTGCCGCAGGCGGGCATCCACGACCATTTTGATCTGGTGACTTCACGTGGCACGCTGCGCCTGAATGATCCGCGTCGCTTTGGTGCCGTGATCTATCTCGATAGCCTGGCTGACCCGATGGCGCACAAGTTGCTCGGGCATCTTGGGCTCGAGCCGCTGTCGGATTCATTCGGGCTGGCTGAGTTTCATGCGGGTCTGAAACAGCGAAAAGCGGCCATCAAACAGGTCTTGCTGGCCGGCGATCTGGTGGTGGGCGTGGGCAATATTTATGCCTCAGAAGCCCTGTTTGCGGCTGCAATTCGCCCGACGGCCAGTTCTGCCAGTCTGGGCCGGGTGCGAGTTGCGCGCCTGCATGCGGCGATTTGCATGGTGCTGGCGCGGGCGCTGGAACAGGGAGGCAGTACCTTGCGCAACTTCTCCAGTACCGACGGTCAGACTGGTCATTTTCAGTTGGATGCAATGGTTTACGGGCGGGCCGACTTACCATGCAAAGTCTGCGCCAAACCCATCAGGATGATTCGGCAAGGTCAGCGTTCCACTTTTTATTGCCCAAGCTGCCAGAAGCGCTGATTTGCATTTTCGAGGGTTAACCGGCGCAAGAGTGCTATATTGATTCGCTAGGCATGTATTGGAGATACCTTGGGAACTTCATTCAATGAGAAATTTGACCAGCACGGCGTATGGCGGCGCGAGTTTGCGTTGCGGCTGAAATTGCTGGCGCAGTGGTTGAAGGACCAGGACATGCTGGATGCTTCAGTGGAAGACCGGCTGCATCGGCTTGAAGCCCAGATTCGGGTTGACAAGGTCATGGTGGCCTTTGTTGCCGAATTTTCACGGGGCAAGTCCGAGCTTATCAACGCAGTGTTTTTTGCCGATTATGGGCAGCGCATCATGCCAGCGAGCGCCGGGCGGACCACCATGTGCCCGACCGAGATGGGTTACGACCCGAATGTTCCACCTTGTCTGCGCTTGTTACCCATTGAGACCCGTTTGCAACCGCAGTCGCTGATGGAGTGGCGTATGGTGCCCGAAAAATGGGAGCGCACCGAGCTTGATGTCAACAACCCCAAACAACTCGCTGAAGCATTTGCCAAGGTCGCTGAAACCCGCCGGGTCACCCTGGACGAAGCGCGGGCGCTGGGCTTTTGGCAACACCTGACGGCACAACACAATGCCGCGCCGGATGGCGGCGCACTCGTTGATGTGCCCAGATGGCGACATGCGCTGATCAATATCGGCCACCCGCTGCTCAAGCAAGGCCTGATCATTCTCGACACACCGGGGCTGAACGCGATCGGGGCAGAGCCTGAACTCACTGTCAGCCTGATTCCTCAGGCACAGGCAGTGGTGTTCATCCTGGGGGCAGATACCGGCGTGACCCAATCCGATCTGTCCATTTGGCGTGAACATTTGGTAGATGATGACCAGGATGTGACAACCCGGTTGGTGGTGCTTAACAAAATCGACACCCTTTGGGATTCGCTGGACAGCCCGCAAGAGGTGCAAGCCCAAATTGACCGGCAAAGGCGCGATTCGGCCCGGATTCTCGGTATTTCCGAGCAGCAAGTGGTGGCGATATCTGCGCAAAAAGGCTTGGTCGGCAAGGTCACCAACGATGCCGCCCTGCTGACCCGGAGTTGCCTGGGCGATCTGGAGGATGCCTTGAGCCGGGGCATTATGGGTCGGCGACAAAAAATACTGGGTGCAGCCGTGGCGCGCGGCATTGCCGCGCTACGCAGTGAAACCGGACGGGTGGTGCATATCCGTCGGCGTGACCTGACCGAACAGTTGATTGAGCTCAAAGGCTTGCGCGGCAAAAATCGGCCGGTGATCAAAAATATGCGCTCCCGCATTGCCCAGGAACAGGCCGAGTTTGACGCCGCGGGTGTCAAGATCCATGCCGTGCGATCAGTTCATCTCAAGTTGTTGCGTGAGATCTTCAATCTGCTGGGTCCGGTCAACCTGAAGCGCGAAATGGCGCAGTTGACAACATCGCTGAATCAAAAAGGTTTCAAGCTAGGCATAAAACGGTCATATGGCGAAACCTTTGACGGTCTGCGGGCCAACCTGCGGCTGGTGCATGCCAACGGGCTGGAAATTCACACCATGCTGGTGGCCGTGTTTTTGCAGTTGAACACCGAATATGGTTTTTCGTTGCAGGTGCCCGAAGAGCCCCAGGTTGACACCTATTTGGCTGAACTGGATTTGATTGAACGCAGTCACCTGCAGTACCTTGGCATCGGCAATGCCTTCAGGCTGGCGCTACCCGAGTTTGCACAGCAGGTGGTTCGGGCCTTGTCAACGCGCTTGCGGGGAGTTTATGAAACCGCACTGGGTGACATTGAAGCCTGGAGCAAATCGGCTGCGTCGCAACTCGACTCGCAACTGCGCGAGCGCCGCAAGAATTTTGTCCGCCGTCTGGAGGCCATTGACCGCATTGAGCAGGCTTCCAATGGCCTTGACCAGCGCATTGCAGAAATTGATCAGCGCAGCGTTGAGATTGATCAAGTTGAACTCAAACTGGTTGAATTGACTGATTACCTGCTGCTAATGACCGCGCCAGAGCGTTTTGGCGTGGCCGCGGACGATGCCTCTGCCTGAGCCCTGGTCCGGTGGTTTTTCTCTGTCTGGCGCCCTTCTGCGGTGGCAGCGGCAACACGGCCGACAGGATCTGCCCTGGCAAAACACGCAAGATCCGTATCGCGTCTGGCTGTCTGAGATCATGCTGCAGCAGACCCAGGTGGTCACGGTGGGCGAATATTTTCAACGGTTTCTGGCGCAGTTTCCTGATGTCAGGGCGCTCGCTGAGGCCTCATTGGATTCGGTATTGGCGTTGTGGGCAGGTTTGGGCTACTACAGCCGGGCGCGCAATTTGCACCGCTGCGCACAGGATGTGATGCGTTTGCACGGCGGGGCTTTTCCGCGAAGTGCCAGCCAACTTCAAACCTTGCCGGGCATTGGCCCGTCAACGGCGGCGGCGATTGCATCCCTGTGTTTTGCTGAGCGGGTGGCGATTCTTGATGGCAACGTCAAACGGGTGCTGACGCGCTTTCTGGGTTTTGACGCAGACTTGGCGCAAGCGGCCAATCTGCGACGACTATGGCAACTGGCCAATGAATTGCTGCCGCAGGATGCACTCGCAACTGACATGCCGCGTTACACCCAGGGCATCATGGACCTGGGGGCAACGGTTTGTACCGCCAAAAAGCCCGACTGTGACGTTTGTCCGCTTCAGGCCCATTGCCAGGCCAGGGCGCGGGCGAATCCCGGGAAGTTCCCGGTAAACACACGCAAACTCAAGCGAAGCGCCCAGTCGATCTGGATGTTGTGGGCGCAGGCGGATGACGGTGCACTGTGGCTTGACCAGCGCCCAACACCAGGGGTCTGGGCTGGCTTGTATTGCTTTGCGCTGTTTAACGACCGTGCTGAATTGCTGTTGGCCGTGCCAGGCATCTTGTCGGCCCAATTGCGTGACGAATCAGCCTTCAAACATGTGCTGACGCACAAAGACCTGTACCTGCATCCGGTACGGGTTCTTTTGCCGCGCACCTGCCAGCCAGTGGCCCGTGGCGCATGGATCGACGCGCATCAATGGCCACAACTGGGGCTGCCGAAGCCCATAAGGAAACTGTTGAACGGTGAACCTGGCCGCTAACGGGCATCCATTTCACGGTGTCGCTTGAGGGTGACCCAGCGCGCCGCGAACGAGGCGGCCAGTTGTTCCACCAAATAGACCGAGCGGTGCTGTCCGCCGGTGCAGCCAATTGCCACAGTGACATAGCTGCGATGATTGCGCGCCAGCGCTTCAAGCCAATGGGTCAGAAAGGCGCGGACATCGTCTTGCATGCGCTGCACATCTTGCTCCTGCCTCAGGAAGTCAATCACTGGCGCGTCCATGCCGGTCAATGCACGCAACGCAGGCTCGTAGTGCGGGTTGGGCAGCATGCGGACGTCAAACACATAGTCAGCGTCGCTGGGAATGCCGCGTTTGAAGGCGAAAGACTCAAACACCAGGGTCAACTGCTCGCCGGGGGCTTCGATGAATGCCGTGACATAGCTTTGCAATTGCGTCGGGCGAATCATGCTCGAATCAATCACATGGGCCTGACTGCGCAGGTCGCTCAGAAGTTCACGCTCGAGTTCAATCGCTTCGGCCAGCGCGTGCCGCTGGTCCAGCACATGACCGCTGTGGCTTCCCTGGGACAAGGGGTGACGCCTGCGGGTTTCGGAAAAGCGCCTGATCAGGGTGTCGGTGCTGGCATCCAGAAAAATCGAGTCAAACTGAAAACCTGCCGCCTTGAGTTGCCTGAACTGTGCCGGTAGCAGCGGCAGCGAACCTGCGCTGCGCACATCCATCGCAATAGCCAGCCGGCTGGCGTGGTTCGCATGCTCCAACTCAACCAATGGCAAAAACAACTCGGGTGGCAAATTGTCAACACAATAGAAGCCCAGATCCTCCAGCGCATGCAGCGCTATTGACTTGCCTGAACCGGACATGCCGGTGATCAGGACAATTTGCAATCCTTGGGGTGATGCCTCCATATCAGGGCTCCTGGGTCAACAGCAGGTCGCGGGCGTGCGCCAGGGTGGTCGCCAAAATGCGCTCACCGCCCAGCATGCGGGCCAGTTCTGTGACCCGCTCTTCGGCCTTCACGCTGGCCACCGAACTGATGGTGCAGCCACCCTGGAGCTTCTTGCTCACCACCAGGTGCTGATCAGCACAAGCCGCCACCTGGGGCAGGTGGGTTACCGCCAGCACTTGCCGATCAACGCCGAGTTGGTGCATCAGCTTGCCCACAGTTTCTGCAACGGCACCACCCACGCCGGCATCGACCTCGTCAAAAATCAGCGTCTGGGCGGTGCCGAGCTGGCTGGTGGTGACAGCAATGGCCAAAGCGATGCGCGACAGTTCGCCGCCAGACGCGACCTTGTTAACCGCACGCGGCGTGCTGCCGGCGTGCCCCGCCACCAGAAAACTCACGTCTTCCAGCCCACTTTGCAGTGGCTGCGCTGCTGGCTGAAGCTGCACCTCAAACTGCCCCCCCTGCATGCCCAAGCCCTGCATTGCGTTGCTGATGGTTTTGGCCAGTTGGACAGCAGCCCCGTTGCGCACCTGTGTCAGCGCCTGCGCTTCGCGCAAATAGGCCTGCCAGGCGGAAGCCAGCGCTTGTTCAAGTTGCTGCAGATCGGCGGCAGCATCGAGCACCAGCAGCGCCTGCTTCCAATGGTTCAACAACTCGGGCAGTTCCTCCGGGACACGTTTGTAGCGTCGCGCCAGCGACACCCACAACCCCAATCTGTCGTCGAGTGTGCTCAGTCGATCAGGGTCAAGCTCGGTTTTACGCAGGTACGCGCGCAGCGTGTGCACGGTATCTTCGAGCTGCGCCAGACTCGAACTCAAAACCTCGGTCAGCCCTTTAAAGACGGGCTCTATAAGCTCTTGTTTTTGTAGCAAATCATGAGCTGTCCCGATACGCCCAATGGCATTGTCATCGTCCTCGCTGAGCACTGCCAGTGCCATTTGCGCCGCGTCCAACAGGGCTTGCGCATGGGACAGTCGGCTGTGCTCGGCATTCAAGGTTGGCCACTCGTGCGGCAGTGGGGCCAGTTTTTCAAGCTCGCCAATCTGCCAGGTCAGGCGTTCTCGCTCTTGCAGCAGCGACTCTTGCGATGCGCGCGCCTGCGTCAGCCGCTCTTGCGCCGTGTGCCATTGCTGCCACAGGACCGCCACCTGCGTGGTGGAAACCTTGGCGTAAGCATCGAGCAAACCCCTGACCGCATCTGCGCGCGTCAGGCTTTGCCAGGCATGTTGCCCATGAATGTCCAGAAGCTGCTCTCCCACCGCCCGAAGCTGTGTGGCAGTGGCCGGGCTACCGTTGATCCAGGCGCGGCTCTTGCCCTGCACATCCACGGTACGGCGCAGCAGCAGACCGCTGGCTGCGTCGGTTTCAAAGCCAGCCTCTTGCAGCCAGCATGCAATGCCCGGCGTGGCGTCAAACTCTGCGCTGATATCGGTGCGGCTGGCACCTTCACGAATCATGGTCAGGTCAGCCCGGCCACCAGTGACCAACTGCAGGGCATCGATCAGAATGGATTTGCCAGCACCGGTCTCACCGGTCAGCACGGTAAAGCCGCTGTGGAGCTCAAGCTCAAGTTCGCTGACGATGACAAAGTCACGCAGCACAATTCGTTTAAGGCTCACGTCGTCGCTACCCCCTCGTTCCAATGCAGCTTTTCGCGCAGCGTGTCAAAGTAAGACCAGCCCCTGGGGTGCAAAAACCGCACATGGTGAGCCGAGCGGGTGACTTCAATTCGGTCACCGTGCATCAAGGATGCCAGGGATTGCATGTCGAAACTGGCGCTGGCATCACGCCCGGAGGCGATCTCGATCGCTATGTGCGAGGTGTTGGCAAGGACGATGGGCCGATTTGACAAGGTATGCGGGGCAATCGGCACCATTACCCAGCCGGGGATGGATGGGTGCAGCAACGGGCCACCCGACGACAGCGCGTAGGCGGTGGAACCGGTTGGCGTGGCAATGATCAGGCCATCGGCGCGCTGGTTGGCGACAAAATGGCCATCGACTTCAACCCGCAATTCCACCATGCCAGCGGTAGCCCCCCGATTCACCACGACATCATTCATGGCCATGGCCTTGAAAACGCAGTGACCACCGCGTATCACACAGGCCTTCATCAGGCTGCGATGGTCCTCCACATATTCGCCCTGAAGCATCTTGCCCAGACTGGCGGTAAAGCTGTCATAGGGAATGTCGGTAATG
>DAOSLL010000142.1:0-8210 GCA_035368905.1 Rhodoferax sp. | reverse complement strand
GCGCGTGCTCGCGTACCGGTTTGCCCACGGCAAAGGCTTCAGCCACCTTGATGTCGGTGCGAATGCCCGGCAGCAGGCGCGCCGCGCCAAACTGGCGCGACAGGCCGGCGTTGACCTCGCGGTGCTGGCCAATTCGCAGGTCCACCATCACCGGCAAAAAGCCCAGCACCTTGAGCTGCTCATTCAAACCCCGGCTGGCCACCCGAAACAGCAGTCGCGCCAGTTGCCTCACACCTTCGCCAGACAGGTAATGCGGCACAAACGGCACCAGCACCCGGTCGGCGGCGCACAGCGCGTTGATCAGCAGGCCGTCGAGTGATGGCGGGGTGTCAAGCACGACGGTGTCGTAGTCTGCCAGCAAGCCCTCGGCCAGCAGGGCCTGGCGCAGCATGGCCTCGTTGCCGCCGACGCCGCCATGCTCAAACAACGGGTCGGCCGGGATCAAATGCAGCCCCGGCCAGTTTGATGCCACAACCGCCTGGCGCAAGTCATGGCGGCCAGCCAGAAAGCCATGCACCGTGGGCATGTCGCGTTGCGGCTTGACGCCCAATCCCACGGCGCAATGGCCCTGGGTGTCGAGGTCCACCAACAGCACGCGCTGGCCCTGCGCTGCCAGTTCAGCGGCCACATTCACCGCAGTGGATGATTTGCCCGAGCCGCCCTTGCGGTTGCTGATGACCAGGGTGCGTGCCATGGCGTTCAAAACAGCTCGATGTTGGGACGCGCATCGGCCAATGGTGTCGTCTTGCCGACCACATGCTGATGCGTCTCGCGCTGGCTTTGCATCACATAGCTCGCCATTTGGTCATCCAGACGCTGGCGCAGCGTGACCATGGTTTGCGGGTCCCAGGGCTTGTCGATGAGTTGGTCGGCCATGCTTTGCAGATGGTCGTTGAGCTCTTCCTGTGCCTTTTGCACCTGCGCCACCCGCTGGCGAATCACGTCCTGGAACTGAACTTGCCCCAGCGCCTCGGACAAACCCGTCACGATGTCCTGATGCCCGGCCTTGACACCCTCGATGATCTCCTGCAGGCTTTGCGATGCGGCTGCAAACCTGTGCTGCATGCCATCCACATCCGCAATCACCTTGCGCATGCTGCCGGTGGCTGAATTGCGCTCTTGAACCTCGGTGGCATTGAGCAGTTCTTCGTCAATGCCTTCAGTGGCTGTCTTGATCTTGAGCGAAATACTCACAGCAGCCCCGGCGGTGCGGTTCGACAGCTCGCGGATTTCTGCCGCCAGCACGGCAAAGCCACGTCCGGCATCGCCGGCGCGTGCCGCCTCCACCGCCGCATTGACGGCCAGGATATTGGTTTGCTTGGCCACTTGCGAAATATCAGCCACCAGCGTGGTCAGGCTCTTGACCTCTTGCAGGCGCTTGATGCGCCCGAGGTTGATCTCAACGTCCTGCTGCTGCTTGTCGATGAACATTCGCAGAATCTGCCCGAGCTGCTTGTCCACCATAACCTTGTCGCGCAACGCAGTGGCCAGTTCGATGCCACTTTCTTCCGACGCTTTGATGCGCTGCAATTGGTGTTGAGAAACCTCGTGGATGGTGTTGAGCGAGTTGATCAAGCCCATGACACCGTGCTCGGTTTCCTTGACTGCGCCATCAAGCTGCTTGCTCATGACATCCAGAAAAGGGGCCACCTCGCGCACCTCGGTCACCACTTGTTCGCGTGGCATGTGTTTGGCCAGCATCAGCCATTCGTCGTCAAACGTCTTTTTTTTGGCCAGCCACTTGAACAGCAGCGTCAAGATCGACGAGCCACCAAACGCGACACACAGGACCACCGCCATCTCCACCCGCAAATCAACATGCCACGAAGGCATGAATTGTTCATGCGCCCACGGTGCCAGCCAAAGCATCAGCGAAGATGTCACCGCAATAGCAGCCAGTCCCGTGACGGAAGGAAAGGGTTTGGGTTGTGACTTCAACATCACCGTCTCCAGAACAAGTTCACGTTAGCCACCAAGTCATGCACCCGGTACCACCTGCTTGATGACCTTGACCAGATCCACCCCAGACACCGGCTTGACCAGCCAGCCGGTGGCGCCAAGCTTCTTGCCTTCGTCGCGCTTTTTGGAATCGCTCTCGGTGGTCAGCGTCAGGATCGGCACAAAGCGGTAGCCCGGCAGTGCCTTGACGTTTTTGATCAATTCCAACCCGCCCATATTGGGCATGTTGATGTCGGTAATGATCAGGTCGGGTTTAAGCCCGGCCTTGAGCTTGATCATGGCCTGCACACCATCACTGGCGGTTTGAACGGTAAAACCGTTCATCTCCAGGCTCGATTTGACGCTCAGCGTCATCGTCGCCGAATCGTCCACGATCAAAATTGTTTTTTTTGCCATACAGATGTTCTCTCTTTCATGCTATTGAACGTCCACCAGCGCTGGCTTGAGCCAGTCGGCCAGCGCTGCGTCGCTGGGCCAGGCGCAGATTGGCGCGCCAGCGGCCATCAGCACCTGGATATTGGCCGGGTGCAGGTGCGTGCAGGCCGACAAGTCCACCCTGGCGGCCGGTTTGCCTTGCAGCCAGTCCAGCAGCTTTTCAGCGTCTTCCACGCCCACCGCGTCGCTCAGCAACGCGATCTTCTTGCGAAATTCCAGACCCATCAGAGCAGCTCCTTGAGGTTAATCACCATCAGTACCGAGCCGTCGCCCATCAGCGCCGAGCCTGAATAGGCCCGCAAGCTGCTCAGCACACCCAGCAGCGGCTTGAGGATGATGTCGGCCGTGCCGTGAAATTCATCGACCAGCAGGCCTACGTTGTCTTCGCCCACACGTACCACCAGCGTGGCCAGTTCATCGTCGTCGTTGGTCAATGGGGGTGCTGCCAGCCCCAGCAAAGCATTGAGCGACAGCAGCGGCACAATGCGCCCGCGCAGCACGGTAGCCTGGCGCTGCTTGATCAGGCGCACGTTGGCGCTGGGCACACGCACGGTTTCCACCACCATGTCCATCGGCACGCCAAACATCTGACCGTTCGACGCAATCGTCATCACATTGGTGACCGCCATTGACAGCGGCAAGGACAGGCGTAGCACCGTGCCCTGGCCCTTGACGCTGTCAAGCGCAATGCTGCCGTTGACGCGCTCCACGGCGGTGCGCACCACGTCCATGCCAACGCCCCGGCCCGACAGGTCTGACACCACCTCTGCGGTGGAAAAGCCCGCAGCAAACACCAGGTTGATGGCCTCCTGGTCGGTGATGCGATCCAGCATGGCCTCGTCAATCAGGCCTTTCTGATAGGCTTTTTGCTTGATGACTGCCGGGTCAATGCCTTTGCCGTCGTCGCTGATCTCGATCACGACCCGGTCTGCCTCTTGCTTAGCTACAATTTTAAGAGTGCCCAGCGCAGGCTTGCCAAGGGCTACACGCACATCTGGCATCTCAAGTCCGTGGTCCAGGCTATTGCGAACGATGTGAATCAGCGGGTCGCCGAGCGATTCGATGATGTTTTTGTCAGCGGCGGTTTCCTGGCCTTCAAGCACCAGGTTGACTTCTTTGCCCAGCTTGCGCGAGATGTCGCGCACCAGACGTGGAAAGCGCTGGAACACGAACGACACCGGCATCATGCGCACCTGCATGATGGCGTCCTGCATTTCTTCAGAAATACGGTTGATCACCGCGTATTGCGCCTTGATCTCCCTTGAGAGCTCGCGCACGCCAAAGACGCTTTCGGCCCGGCTGGCGAGGTAGGGGATGGCGTTCTTGGCCACCACCATTTCGCCAATCAGATTCATCAGCCGGTCCACCTTGACCTGGTCAACCTTGAGCGTTTTGGCGCTATTGGCATCGTCGGCCCGGCGGTTCATGCGCAGGTCCAACTCGGGCGACTCGGCCACAACTGCATCTTTGGCGGGTACCGGCTGCGAATGGGGATCAGGCGCAGTGGCTGGCTCGGGCATTGGCGCGGATGCCGGTGTCGTTTGCGTCGTCTTGGTCCGGGCTGACACGCCCTCTGGCACAAACGCCTGTGCCAGCCATTGCGCCAGCGGGGCCGCCGTGTTGGCCAGCAACGCAGCAGCAGCGGCGGTGTTGAGCGTGGCTTCTTCTGCCGTGCGACCACTGGCGCGCAGGCAGCCCAGCAGCGAGGCCTGCGCCGCCTTGATGCGCCCGCCCAGCCACCCGGCATCATCGGGCAAGGCCAATACTTCGCGCTGCACCGCCAGCACATCCGCAATGGCTTGGGCCTGCAGGTTGACTGGTGCATGGGCCAGCGCAGTGGCTGGTGGCGCTGGCACAGTCGAAGCCAGATCAGGGGCTTGATTTGCTGCACTAAAAGGAGCTACCTGAGCTTGATTGGCAAGGGCTACAGCCCAATTTGGCACTGAAAGTGTACGCAGCGACTCGATCAGCGTGCGTACTGCGGGCAGGTTGACTGGCGATGCCTCCAGAAACGCTGAAATCCAGCGCAAGTCAGACGACAGCCACAGCGCGCTGTTGGAAAGCTCCAGCATGCTGCGCACCGCGCGGCCCAGGCCGGTGAGGTCACCACGCTCCAGAAAACCCAAAGCATCGGCCACAAAGTCTTCATATGCCGGGCCGCCATTGGGGTCGCCGTGTGGCAAGGCCAGCGCCTGCGCGGGCACTTCCAGAATCTGGATCTGGTCAGGCACATAACGGTAATGTTGCTCAATATCGTCGCGGCTGGCAGCAGCCAGCAGGTCAAAGTCAAGCATGCAGCGGTAGGCATCCAGCTCTGCCAGCTTGGGCCAGGGCGCGCGTGCCAGCATGCCACCCCACAGCAGGCCGGGTGTCAGTTTGGCCTGGTGCAGCGGGTCTTCACCCTGAAAAAAGCACTCTTCAGACGGCTGGTAATGCACCCAGAACAAGGGGCTACCCGCCTGGGCCTGTTGCCAGGCGGTCAGGCGAATCGCTTCCGGGATGCGGGCCAGGGCCGTGGGATCGGTATGAAAACAGCCGCCAGCGCTTGCTGCTGTTGCGTCACCAGCTATGTTTTTTGTATCAACTGCAGGGTCGGGATGGGCCGGGTCAGTGCTGCCGATCAAGGCGCGCAGGCTGCGCGCCAGCCGGGCGGCATCGGCTGCCAGGCCTGCGGGCATCGGCCGCTCGGCCTCAATGTCGTCGCACAGCATGCCGACGAAGTCCATGGCATCGAGCAGATGATCGGCCAGCGCCTGCGAGTAATGCACCCGCTCATTTCGCACCGCGTCCATCAGGTCTTCGCCGGCGTGCAGCACGCGGGTCATCTCGGGAAATTCAAACAGGCCGCTGTTGCCCTTGAGCGTGTGCACCAGACGGAACAGTTGCGTCATCAGCTCCTGATCTTCGGGCGCGTCTTCGAGTTGCATCAGCTTTTCGCCGATGCCTTGCAGTGCCTCGCGCGACTCGCTTAGAAATTGCTCCAGCAAGGCATTCATGGTGTCATGTCCCCCAGCAGCAGGGCAACCGGGGCCAGCAGTTGCTCTGGCTGCATCGGCTTGACCAGGTACAAGTTGGCTCCCGCCGCATAGGCGCGCTTGCGGTCATCGGCCGATGCCTCGGTAGAGATCATGATGGCCGGGGCCTGCGCCACGTCCTGGCTGCGCAGCTCGCGCAAAAAACCATAACCGTCAAGTTTGGGCATATTGACATCCACCAGGTACAAGTCAAACCGGGTTTGCAGCGCCTTCTCCAACGCCTCCATGCCATTGATGGCCTCGTCGACTGCGTAGCCAGCCGTTTGCAAGATATTGCGGTGGTACATGCGCACAGTGGCCGCGTCGTCAATGATCAATATCCGTTTCATGGTTGTCGCTCCGTAGGCTTCTGGTAGACGATGGCCTGCGGGAACTTGACCACCTTGTACAGCGAAGAAATGCGGCTCATCGACTCTGAATGCCCCAGGCATATGAAGCCGCCGGGCTTGAGTGCGTCGTAAAAAGTCTCGGCAGCGGTCTTGCGCGACAGGTCGTCAAAATAAATCAGCAGGTTGCGGCAAAACACCACGTCAAAGTTTCGGTAAGGTCGGGTGTCGGCGGGTTCGGACAGGTTGACCCGGGTGAATTCCACCGCACCCCGCAGTTCGTCGCTGATCTGGTAACCGTCGCGGGACTTGCGAAAGTACTTTTGCAAAAGCGGCAGGGGCAATTGCCCGATCGAGCGGTCGGAGTACAGGCCGCGCCTGGCCTGGGTCAAGATCGTGGTGTCAATGTCGGAGGCGACAATTTCCACGTCATAGTTGTGAATATCAGCCCAGTGCTCCAGCAGGTAAATGGCAATCGAATACGGCTCCTCGCCCGAGGACGACGGAATCACCCAGATGCGCAAGGTGGTCTGGTCGCGCTTCTTCTCCACCAGATGCGGCATGATCGAGTCAACAAGGCACTTGAACTGGTATTCCTCACGAAAAAAATAGGTTTCGTTGACCGTCATCAGGTTGGTCAGCACCTGCAACTCTTCGCCAGAGGCCTGAAAGCGCAGCATGGTGAAGTAGCTTCTGAACAAGGCGTTGTCGGTGGCGGCCATGCGCTCGAGCAGCCGCTTGTCAACAAAGTAGCGCTTCGAGACCTCATACTGAATGCCGGTCTTGCGGTAGAAGTACTCCCGGAACTTGTGGAAGTCTTCCTCGGAGATGCTGGGAGCGGGCATAAAGGGTTTCAGTCTTGCTGGATTCGTTTGATCGCCAGATCCGCCGCAAACACGATATAGGCCTGGCCGGCAAAGCGGGCTTTAAGCTGGTACAGCGAGTCCAGCGCGGCCGCTGAGCCAACCTCGCCCAGCAGGTCAACCGCCGTGGCACAGACGTTGATGTGCGGGTCGCGTTCGATCACCTCGCGCAGCCAAAGCTCCACATCGGGGTGTTTGAGCGACTCCAGAATGTTCACCGCAAAAATGCGCAGGTCGCTGTCGGGGTCGGCCAGCAGGTCACGCATGATGGGTGCTACCGCGTCGGGCAAGAGCTTCATCGCCTCGATGGCTTCGTTGCGCAGCGCGGCATCATCGCTGCGCATGCACTGAACCAGGCCGGCCACGGCGGCAGCGTCACCCAAACGGGTCAGCGTCGTCAAAATGACTTCACGCACGGAAGCATCAGATTCTTCACCCAGCCGTGCCACCAGCGCGCCTGAGCTGCCCGGACAGTCCGCCAGGTCGCGCGCTGCCCAGCGCCGGGTGACCGGGCTGGGGTTGTTCAGGCTGATGACCAGGCTGGCACAGTCACGCTCGAGCTCGCGCGCTGGGGCGGCATCGGGTGAACGCTGGGGCTTGATCAAGGGCATGGTGAAACTCCTTATCCGTCCAACTTAGCCACGTGAGGCCCAGGCCTTGACCTGGGTTGCCACTTTGTCCAGCGGCACCACCAGCGAGGCCCCGCCTTTTTCAATCAACACAGCCGGCATGCCAAACACCACCGCTGTTTCTTCCGACTCGGCAATGGTGCGGCCACCGGCTCTTTTGATGGCGGCAAAGCCGTCGGCGCCGTCAAAACCCATGCCGGTCAGCATCACCGCCACCAGATTGCCAGGTTTCACGTGCTCCAGCGCGCTGCGTGCCAGCAACTCCACCGAGGGGTGCCACAGGTGCTCTGACGACTCGGGCTTTGGCAAAACGGTCAGCACACCAGCCCGGCGGGTCAGTACCATGTCGGCCCCGCCCTTGCCGATGTAAATCGTGCCAACCTGCACCGGCATGGGGCGCGCGGCTTCAACCACCGAGAGTTCACACAAACCATCGAGCCGGGCTGAAAAAGGCCCGGTAAAACTGCTGGGCATGTGCTGCGCCACCAGCACCGGCCACGGGAAATTGGCCGGCAAGGCAGGCAGCACTTGCTCCAGCGCACGCGGCCCGCCAGTGGACACACCAATGATCAGCAGCCCCTCACTGCCGACGGCAGGCGCTAAGGTTGCGGCGCGCTGCGCACTTTCGCGCTCGTCGATCAGGCGCTGACGCAAGCCCTGCGCTGAACCGGCGGGCTTCGCCACGGTCTTGGCAACGGGTGCAGCCCGGCCCCGGCCCAGTTTGGCACGGGCGGCGGCGCGCACTTTTGCCAACAAATCCGGCGCAACCTGATCCAGTGTGAGCGAAATGGTGCCGCCAGGCTTGGCCACGTAGTCCACCGCGCCCAAGTTCAGCGCCTCAAAAGTGGCCAGAGCGCCTTTTTCGGTGAGCGACGATACCATCACCACCGGCACCGGTCGCTCGGTCATGATCAGCGACAAGGCGGTAATGCCGTCCATCTCGGGCATGTTGATGTCGAGCGT
>DAOSLL010000141.1:0-8245 GCA_035368905.1 Rhodoferax sp. | reverse complement strand
TGTACCGGGTAGCCTTTGATCCCTTGAAGGAAATCTCGTTCATCTCCAACGACTACAACAAGTTCGAGATGGAAGGCTCGCTCTTGGCCGATTCCAGCAAGCCATTCGATGCAACGCTGGGCCAGTTCGGCCGCATTGTCCAAATCTGAAAGGCGCGTCATGACTGATTTGGAAAAGCTCATTCCCCAGGACACCCTGGTGCAAGTGGCAGGCGAAACCATTGCGATCTCGCCCCTCAAAGTAGGCCAGTTGCCTGCTTTCCTGCGGGTGATCTCGCCGGTGATGGCGCAGTTGAGCCAGCCGCAAATCAACTGGCTGGCGCTGTTTGGCGAGCGTGGCGACGATTTGTTGACCGCCATCGGCATCGCAGTCAAAAAACCGCGTGAGTGGGTGGACGATCTGGCCGCAGACGACGCATTGCTGCTGGCAGCTAAGGTGATGGAGGTCAACGCTGATTTTTTTACCCGAACGGTGATTCCCAAACTCGACGGTCTGTTCAGTCTGGGCAAGGGAATTCAAGCAGCCAACTCTGGTTCGACCTCACCCAGCGCCTGATCGAGCACGGCCACCGGTTGCCCGACATCCTGGACTACACGCTGGCGCAGTTGAAGGGTTTTGCTGCTGCCATCTCTCGCTTGGACAGCGCGCGTGATGCCCAAATTCTGTCCCTGATTGCCATCGGTAGCCGGGGTGACTCCAAAAACCTTGATCAAACGCTTGAACGTCTGACCACTGCATCAACCTCGTCATGAAAATCTCCATCCGAATCGACAGCGCTGCAGCGCAAGCCCAGCTACGCCGATGGGGTGGGGAGTTTCGCGACAAGGTCAAAAAAGCGGTGGCCAAGGCCATGGCGAAAGAGGCAGTGGAGATTAAGTCGGACGTGCGCGACCAGGTGGCCAGCCAACTGACGGTGGTCAAAAAGACCTTCCTCAAGGGGTTCTCCGCCTACGTGATCGACAAAGACCCCAGTCGCATGCCAGCGCTGTACGTGGGCTCGCGCATCCCCTGGGTTGGCATGCATGAAAAAGGCGGGACCATTTCGGCCAAGATGCTGATTCCCTTGCATGGTCGGGTCGGCCGCAAGCGCTTCAAGGCTCAGATTGCTGAACTCATGCGGGGCGGCAACGCTTACTTCATCAAAAACGCCAAGGGCAACGTGGTGCTGATGGCCGAGAACATCAAAGAGCACGACCGCCCCTTGGCTGGATTCAAACGCCGGTACCGAAAAGCTGAAGGAATCAAACGCTTGAAGCGTGGTGCTGATATTCCGATTGCGGTACTCGTTCCGCGCGTCATGCTCAAAAAGCGACTCGACATTGAGCGTCTGGTGGTGCGGCGCATCCCACGACTTGCAGCAAGCATCGAACAACAAATCCGCACGGTCGGATGACCCTCAAATTTGAAATTGACCCATGGCCAACAACCGTATTGCCGTTTTAGTCGCCCTTGAGGGTGCCGATGACGGGCTCAAACGCGCCCTGAATTCTGCACAGCAAAGCCTGGGTGAGTTGGCCACCACGGCCAAGACCGCTGGCGACAAGGCTGCGCGCGGTATGGCGGAGGTCAAAGCGGGCATGTCGGCGTTTGGTGACCAGGTGGCCACTGCCAAGACGCAGCTGCTGGCGTTCCTGTCGATCAACTGGGCGGCAGGCAAAGTGCAAGAGATCGTCCAAGTGGCCGATGCCTGGAACATGATGGGCGCGCGCCTGAAACTGGCAACCGCTGGTCAGAATGAGTTTGTCATCGCGCAAAAGGCGCTGTTTGACATCGCTCAGCGCATTGGGGTGCCGATTCAGGAAGTCTCGACCCTGTATGGCAAGTTGCAGCAAGCGGTGCGCATGTTGGGTGGTGAACAAAAGGACGCATTGACCATTACCGAGAGCATCTCGCAGGCACTGCGCCTGTCCGGTGCGTCGGCCACGGAAGCCCAGTCCTCACTCTTGCAGTTCGGCCAGGCCTTGGCATCTGGTGTGCTGCGCGGCGAGGAATTCAATTCCGTGGTCGAGAACAGTCCACGTCTGGCCCAAGCCCTGGCCGATGGTTTGAACGTGCCCATTGGTCGGCTGCGCAAGCTGGCTGAAGAAGGCAGGCTCACCGCTGACGTGGTGGTCAACGCTTTGATGAGCCAGAAGGACAAGCTTGCCGCCGAATACTCCCAGTTGCCAGCAACGGTCAGTCAGGCTTTCCAGCGCCTGCAAAACGCCTTCGGGCAGTGGGTAGCGCAGGTGGATGCGGCCACAGGCATCACCAAGAAACTCGCCGATGGCCTGACTTGGCTCGCCACCAATCTGGACACGGTCATGCAGTGGCTTAAGAAAATCGCCGAGGTGGGCTTGGCGGTGCTCATTTACCGGCTGCTGCCAGCATTGGTCACGGCTTGGCAAACTGCCGGCGCCGCAGCCATCACGGCTGCCACCGCCACCTCTGCGGCCTGGGCCACCGCCAATTTGTCAGTAACGGCTGCGATTGCCAGTGTTGGCCTGCTCAAAACAGCCTTCGCTGTGCTGGGTGCGTTCGCCGTCGGCTGGGAAATCGGCACCTGGTTGTCCGAGAAATTCGAGATTGTGCGCAAGGCGGGCATCTTCATGGTCGAAATCCTGGTCAAAGCAGTTGAGCAGTTGCAGTACCGCTGGGAAGCGTTTGCAGCGATCTTCACCAGCGACACCATCGATGCAGCTACCAAGCGCCACGAGGCTCGCCTGGCTGAAATGAATGTGATCTTTGCGCAGATGTATGCGGATGCCACCAAGGGTTCAGACACAGCCAAGGCAGCCATGACCACTGCGGCCACTACAGCAGAAGAGATTGCCAAAAAGCTAGAAGCCGTGCGCCAAGGTACGCAAGAAGCGGTCGGTCGTGGCGTTGAGGCTGTTCACTCGGCCGTGGAAAAGCTTAAATCCCGGCTGGGTGAGGTCGAACAGGCGGTCACCAAGGCTAACGGCGTGGTGACCGATGCGACAGCAAAAATGGCTGAGGCGTACAAAGGCTTGACTGCCATGGTCGAGGCCAACCTGCAAAAACAGGTTGATGCTGTGAAAACACGGTACCAGCAGGAGCAGACGGCATTGGAGTTATCGTCTGCCTCGCAAGCGACCCAGATCAGCAAATCAACCCTGCTGCTCACCGATGCACTGACTCAGCAGACCACCTTGCGTCAAAAGGCCACCACAGACACACTGAGACTCATCGATGACGAGTCCAGCGCCAGGGTGGCAGCAGCGGCCAAGCAAGGCGCAACAGAAGCCGAGCGCAGCGCTAACGTGACACGGGTCGAAAATGAGATTCTGGCAACCAAACGCCAGTCGATGGTCACAGCCGCCACGGAATACCGCGCTCACATCGATGCCTTGAACGCTGAAGCCAACCGGCATTTGGCGGAAATCCAGCGCATTGAAGAAGCCAAACGTCAACTGACGATGACCACGGAGGAAAAAATCCGTGAGCTACGCCGCCAAAGCATGACGGAGTTTGAAGCGACGGAAGACCGCAAACGCCAGATTGTTGAGTTGCAGAGCAAGGCGCGTGATGCTCTGGCCGCTGGTGAGTTTGAGCAGGCCAAACAACTGGCGCAGAAAGCCATGGATTTGGCGGTGCAAGTGGGCAGCGCCCAGACGGCCGAGGCCAAAAAGGCAGAGGAAGCCAAAAAAGCATCTGAGCAGGCGCACACCCAAGTCGTAACGTTGGAGTCGCAGGCGCGTGAGGCATCGCGCAAACAGGAGTACGACAAAGCTGCCGACCTGATGCGACAGGCAGACACCCTGCGCGCAGAACTGGCGCAAAAGACAAAGGAGTCCGATGCGGCGATCACCCAGGGCAAGGACGGTGTCAACCGATCCATTCAAGCCATTCGGGAATCCGAGGACATTCTCGTCAAGTCACTGGACGCTCAGGCTCAGGCGCACAAACAGGCAGCCCAAGCCGCAGTAGCAGCGCGTGAGCAGATCAAACAGACTCTCACGGACACAGAAACTCAGATTGACCAGATCACCGCCAAACTCAAAGATGGCTTGAAAGTCACGCTGGACGCGGACACCAGCCGGTTTGACAAAGCCATGGCTGAACTGGACAAGGCACTGGCCGAGAAAGAAAGGCTGCTGGTCATCAAGGCCGATCTGGAACAGGCCCAGAAGAAACTCCAGGAATATGAAGCTTTGCTCAAAGAAGGCAAAACCCTGCCGGTGGATGCCGATGTCACCCAGGCCAAAGCGGCGCTGGACAAACTGACCGTCTATGCCAAGCAAAACTCGCTGATCGAGTTGCAAGTCACTTCTGAAAAAGCCCAAGCAGCGATCAACAATGTGGAGGGAATGATCAATGCACTGGGTCGCATCCGCACCGAGTCGCAGCACAGTGTGAACACCAACGCAGACTCAGCCCGTTCGGAGATATCCAGCCTCAACGGCATGAATACGTCGAGCACGCACACGATCTATGTGACCAAGGTCGAAACCAATGCCACAGGTGGGTTGGTGGGTGCTGGTGTGCCGCACTTTGCGGTTGGTGGGGCAGTGGCATCACCAGTTGCGCAGGCATTTACCCGCATGACCGGTGGTTCGGTGCCGGGCTCCGGTGATCAGGACACAGTACCGCGCACGCTAGACGCTGGCGCGTATGTGCTGCGCAAAGCAGCGGTGCGCAAGTATGGAAGCAATGCCCTGTCAAAGATTGCCAACGGTGTGGCCCGGTTTGCCACAGGCGGTTCGGTGGTTTCTCCTGGTTCGAACGTCATCAAACGCAACAAAGATGCGGCCGAGGCCCAGCAAATGATCGAGTTGGGCATGAATGGTCTTCGTCAGTACGTGCAGTGGATGCGTATGCAGTACGGTGCTTCCTTGAGCATCGGATTTGAATACGACACCCTGCAGGGCTACGGTCAACTGGCCAACACCGACCGCAGAACCCTTGAGAGCCTAGTCAATCGCAAACAACTCACAGGCAATGAAAAACAAAAACTCGATGCCATCAAGGCCAACTGGCGGCAAGCCATGGCGCAGCCTCTGCTGTATGGCAAAGACCTCGAACGAGACCTCATGGAGTACATGGAGCAGCACCAGGGTGAGTTTTACCGGGGTGGTGGTGTGGCCAAGTCCGATACGGTTCCTGCGATGCTCACTCCCGGCGAATATGTGGTCAACCGGTCTGCGGTATCTCGGTTTGGCACCGGGTTTTTTGAGTCGCTCAACAACCTGAGCCTGCCAGCGAAAGCCCTGGCTGCGCGTGTGCAGGGCTTTGCCAGTGGTGGACTTGTTCAGTCACTGGCTTCACCGATGACTGTGCCAAGACCTGCATTTGCAGGAGAAACCGCACCGGTGCGCACCGTGCGGGTTGAACTGGCGGCGGGAAACCGCAGCGTGTCAGCCACGGTCGATGCCAGGGATGAAACCCGACTGCTCGACATCTTGAAACAAGCCAAAGCCCGGGCTTTTTAAGGGCGAATCCTCATGGAACTTAAAAACCTCTTCAGTGGGGCCACGTTGACCCTGCCTGACGATTTGCTGTGGAGCGATGAGCACGGCTGGAGTCCGGTGGTCTCCAGCGTGTCTTACCTGATCACTGGTTCTCTCCTGGTGCAGTCGGCCACCCGCCAAGCGGGGCGGGCCATCACCCTGGTGGGCGCTGCCGACATGGCCTGGGTCGCGAGATCGGTTGTCAATGTTCTGCGCGACTGGGCAGCACTGCCGTTGGACGCGGTCAGTGGCCGCTTTGAGTTGACGCTCACAGATGCCCGGGTGTTCACAGTGGCATTTCGTCATGCCGATGGAGCCCTTGAAGCCGAGCCCGTTACCGGGTTTCCCGCACGGTCAGAGGCTGACTTCTACCGCATCACCTTAAAGCTGATGCAAATCTAAATTCTGGAGCCTTCATGCCCATTCTCACTGGCGACATCAAACTGGTCGCATCCCAAGTCATGGACGACGTGCCCGAGGGTGGTGGCGCACCCACAGCCACAGTCATCACGGACGGAACATCAAACGCCATCTTTCCGGATATTTCTGAACTCGACCGCGCCGGTGGCCGGGTGAACCTGCGAAAACTCCACGTCTCAGTGCAGACGATGGACACCGACACCTACATGGGCTCGAACATCATCGTCTCCGAGCCTCCAGCGGATCCCAATGTCAGTGTCACGCTGTTCAGCACCCGTGACACCTTTGATCGGCGTGACGCGGCATCGGCCAGGGTGGAGAGTTATCTCACCAAGGGCCCGATGTGGGGCGGCATGCTGCTGGAGAACCACATTGCTGGCCAGCGTGCCGTGCAAATCTTGCAGGGTGTGGATGCTGAACTGCCTCGGATTGGCCAGACCATGGTGCTGGTGCAAAACGAGGGTGCAACCAACGAGAGAAACCAGTACATCCGAACCACTGAGGTCAGCGCAGTCAAACGAAAATTTGAGGACAGCCAGGGAAAAATGGTCGACATGAACGTGGTGACCTGTTCCATCAGTGATGCACTGCGCACCGATTTCCAGGGGTCGGAAGGCAACGCCAAGGCTGCACCGGCAGCGGGTGCGACCAAGGTGAGAGACACGACGGTGGCTGATGCTGGCTCCTATGTGGGTGTGGTGCCGCTGGCCGCTGCCGCCAATCTTGGAACGTTCAGCATTCGCGCCACCAGCGTCTACACCCAACTGGTGCCCAGTGCCCAGACTGAAACCCCACTGGTCGATTTGAAACCCAACGGTGAACAGGTGGTTTTATCTGCTGCGGGTGGGCCGGTGACGCTCACTACGTCGGTGGCACTCAACACCTCTCACACCATCAGCGTGGGTCAGGCCATCATGCCCAATTCCCTCAAACTGACCTCCGGCAGCTTGACCCTGGTTGACGATGGTGGCTTGTTGTCGGCTGCTGGCAGCGCAGTGGGTGCAGTGGATTACGCCAATGGGCTGATTTCGATCACCGATCCATCCGTGAGCTACGCTGGAGCCAAAACGATCATCTACACACCGGCAGCAACACCGGTGCGTTCCTTGCACACCGCCAGCTGGGCGGTCACAGCCGAATCACGCTCCAGCACCCTGGTGGCGATTTTTGATCCTGCACCCAAGCCCGGCAGCTTTGCGCTCAGTTACCGCGCTCAGGGCCGCTGGTACACATTGCGCGATGCGGGCAACGGCCAGTTGCGCAGCGCCTTTGGCTCGGTGGGCGCTGGCACGCTCAATTTCAACACGGGCTCGATGATGGTCACGCTCGCGGCCTTGCCCGATGCGGGAACGCAGGTGCTCGCCACTTATGGGCTGGCCACTGCCGACACGGCTGTCTATGGCGTTGCCATTGCAGCCCAATCCGTATTTACGCTGGCTAACCCTGGTGTGGCACCGGGCACGGTCACTTTGACTTGGGTGACGGGCGGCGTGGATAAAACTGCCACTGACAACGGCCAGGGGCTGCTCACCGGTGACGCCACCGGCAAAGTGGACTATCTCGATGGCGTGGTCACGTTTAAACCACTGATCCTGCCCAGCTCTGGCGCGCAGGTCAGCATTGAATACTCGTGGGGCCCACCCATTGAAGAGAATTTCCAGGCCCCCGAGCGTTTCGCACCCGACGGCCACATTCAGATTGTGCTGGCCAACCCCAATGTGCTGGCGCGCACCGTCAAGGTTGAGTGGAACACCGTGTATGACGAGAAAGACCTGACCATTGAGGGCCAGATTTCAACCCGTTGGCTCTCTCTGACCTACAAACCCCGCATTGACCCCATCGTCATCGTCCATGACAACGGGGCTGGCGGATTTCAGACCCGTCCTGAGTGTGCAGGCGTGATCAATTACGCAGCTGGCACCCTGAGTTTCAAGCCAGATACCGTGATTGCATTGCCCAAGCCCAACTGGACAAAGGTGGTCATCGGCACCCAGGTGATTGACAACGCTTGGTACA
Source organism: Rhodoferax sp. (assembly GCA_035368905.1). Classification (GTDB taxonomy): domain Bacteria; phylum Pseudomonadota; class Gammaproteobacteria; order Burkholderiales; family Burkholderiaceae_C; genus Rhodoferax. The sequence goes on along the minus strand of DAOSLL010000141.1, from coordinate 359 downwards.
CCGGCACCCTGGCCACTGAGAAAACGGTGTTTGGTGGCTTCATCTACCAGACCATCGGGGCCATCATGCCCACCGACATGTCCGGGTATGTCAAGGTTACTTACCGAACCAGCGCCGCTGGCAACACCAACACCGAGGTGTTTCCGGTGAAACTTGCGGTCGATCTGACGCAAAGCTCAAGCGAGCCCATTGTGGGCGGGTCGTGCAGCTTCACGTTGGGCGGCACACGTTTCATTGACCGCCAGGGCTCCCTGATCACCAACATCGATCCGGCAACAGGCTCCGGTCTGACCTCGGGCAGCATCAACTATTCGACCGGCATGGCCAGCCTGACGGTGCTGCCAGTGGGTGCGACGAAT
>DAOSLL010000140.1:0-8248 GCA_035368905.1 Rhodoferax sp. | reverse complement strand
ATGCCGCAACGATCAAGCGCGTTGTCGTCTCCACCTATCAGTCGGTGTCGGGTGCCGGCAAGGAAGGCATGGACGAACTGTTCGAGCAGAGCCGTAACATCTTTGTCGGTGATCCGGCCGAGCCGAAGAAGTTCACCAAGCAGATCGCCTTCAACGTGATCCCGCACATCGATGTCTTCCTGGACGATGGTTACACCAAGGAAGAATGGAAGATGGTCCACGAAACCAACAAGATCATGGGCATGGGTGAAGGTTTTGGCAGCCCTGCCGTTCCGGTGGACGGGTTCTGCGTGCGCGTGGGTGCTATGCGCTGCCACAGCCAGGCGCTGACCTTCAAGCTGAAAAAAGACCTGCCGGTGGCCGACATCGAGGCCATGATTGCGGCCGACAACGCCTGGGTCAAGGTGATCCCCAATACCCGTGAGGCCACCATCGTGGATCTGACACCAGTGGCGGTAACCGGCACCATGACGATCCCGGTCGGGCGCATTCGCAAGCTGGCCATGGGCCCAGACTACCTGGGAGCCTTCACCATCGGCGACCAATTGCTATGGGGTGCCGCCGAGCCGCTGCGGCGCATGCTGCGAATTTTGTTGCAGGCTTGAGCAGCGGCTATGCCTGTTAGCGAACGAACCTGCGACAAAATGCGCAGGTGCTTTGGTTCGTTGTTGCTCAACCACATAGAATCGCGCTTTACCATCTGCAAAAGCCATAGCAACAACTTCATAGGCAGTCCCAACTTGTCAGACCATGTCGTTGATGCTATGGTGCTTTTTATAATTGAAAGAAGTGGCGGTTCACGCCCACATCACACCGCCTGCTATTGGCTGTAAAACCGGAGTTTACAAAGTGATTGCAAAGTCTCATCAATGGCGTTTGAATGCCATCGCGCTGGCCGTGGTACTTGGTCTATGGGGAGGCAATGCAGCAGCTTTGTCGCTTGGGCGAATCAGTGTGCAGTCGGCACTGGGTGAACCCCTCAAGGCGGAAATTGATGTCCTTGACATCAATGCCGAGGAAACCGCCTCATTCAGCTCGAAAGCAGCCACCCCTGAAGCCTTCAAGGCGGCAGGTCTGGACTACCACGCCGCCATGGCCAATTTGCAGGCATCATTGCAGCGTCGTGCCAATGGTCGTTCCTTCATCCGTCTCAGCAGTGACCGTGCCATCAACGATCCGTTTGTTGACCTGGTGCTGGAGGTCAGTTGGAGTTCCGGGCGGGTCGTGCGTGACTACACCTTGTTGTTTGATCCGCCGAACCTGCGTGACAAGAACATGGCCGTGCCTACGCTGCGGCAACTGCCTGGGGCAGCCACAGCTCAGGCTGGCGCACCGGCACCAAGCGCATCGCGTGAGCAGCCGTCTGCCAGCCCGAATGCCGCCGAGACCAAAAAGCCCAAGGCTGTAGTGCTTTCGCCGTCCAAGCCATCGGCCCGGCCTGACGGCCAGACCGTAACTGTCAAAGCCGGCGACACCGCAGGGCGCATTGCGGCGGCCAATAAGCCAGCCAGCGTGTCGCTTGATCAGATGCTGGTGGCCTTGTTGCGCGCCAACCCCGATGCCTTTATCAAGGACAACGTTAACCGCATCAAGACCGGCTCGGTGCTGGCATTGCCGACCGAAGAGCAAGCGGCCAGCGTTTCTGACGCCGAGGCCAGCCAGGTCATCATTGCGCAAAGCCAGGACTTCAATGATTTCCGTCGCAAGTTCGCCAGCAGCGCACCGCTGACCTCGGTCGAGCCCGTCACCCGCGATGTCAGCGGCAAGGTGCAAGCCACCGTGCAGGACAAGAAGCCGGTGCCAGCGACAAGCGACAAGCTGACCCTGTCCAAAGGCGCGGTAGCGGGCAAGACCAGTGAGGAGCAATTGGCACAGGCCAAGAGTGCCCGCGATGCCGCCAGCCGTTCGGCCGAATTGACCAAGAACATCAGCGATCTCAGCAAGCTTGCCGCCGTCTCCGGCCCGGCGCTTGCCGTCAGTGCCAGCCCTGCTGTCAGCCAGGCTGTCGGCCCTGCCATCAAGGCCGTGCCAGCCGTGTCCGCCCCCAGTCCGGCACCTACAGCGTCCATGCCGACACCTGCAGCGTCCATGTCGGCACCGATGCCAGCGGCGAGCGCGGCTGCTTCAGCGCCCAAGCCTGCCGTCCCGGCTGCCAAAAAACCGGCCTCGGCGGCACCGGTGCTCCCTGCGCCTGTGGCTGAGCCTGGCTTTATCGATGCATTGCTGGAAAACCCGTTGCTGCCAGTTGGCGCTGCTGGCCTGCTTGCGTTGCTGGCAGGACTGGGAATCTACAAGTTTAGAAAACGCAAAGAAGCAGCCCCGATTGACAGTTCCTTCATTGAAGCGAGTCCAGATTCCTTCCTGGGTGTCAGTGGTGGTCAGGTGGTTGATACCAGCGACAGCCTGACGACAACCGGCTCGTCGATGGTTTACTCGCCCAGCCAGCTTGACGATGTTGATGAGGTTGACCCGGTTGCCGAAGCCGATGTTTACCTGGCGTATGGACGCGACCTTCAGGCTGAGGAAATCCTCAAGAATGCGTTGCGCGACAACCCGAAACGGCTGGCCATTCACCACAAGCTGCTCGAAATCTACGCCAAGCGGCATGATGCGACGGCGTTCGAGGCGATTGCCACTCAAGCCTTCAACCTGACCGATGGCAGCGGTTCGGATTGGGAGCAGATATGTGACAAAGGGTTGACCATTGACCCTGACAACGCGCTTTATCTACCTGGCGGACAGCCTTTTGAAAAGCCAAGTCCATTGACTGGTCCGGCACCACTCGATGCCGAATCGGGGCCACCCACCATTCCGTTTGGAATCTATGGTGATGCCGACCCACAGCCTGCTGCCAGTGCGGTTGACATTGATCTCGATTTTGAATTCTCGATCGACGAGCCGAGTGCCGCGCAGTCACCAGAGGCTACAGAGCCCTTGCCGTCCACTTCCACCGACTTGTTGGAAATGCCGCCAAGTCTGGATTTCCCCGAGTTCACCAAGACGGTTCCGCATTCGATCCCTGAGCCTGAGCCTGAGCCGGATCCAACCGATGACTTGCTTGCCGAAGGCCTGGACTTCTCCCTGGCCGACAGTCCACCAGCGCCGGAATTTGAGTTGGCTGCACCGCAGGTGCCGACGAGCACACCAGCGAATCCGGCCCCGCCGGCAGATGCCGACATGATGTCGTTTGACCTGGGTTCACTGTCACTCGATTTGACTGACGAACCTGTCACCGTGGCCGGATCACTGGCCCCTGAGGGCCAGGACCCGCTTGATACCAAACTGGCACTGGCCGACGAGTTCCGCGCAATTGGCGACGACGATGGTGCTCGCGCCCTGATCGAGGAAGTCATCGCCGAAGCCACTGGCGAGATGAAGGCCAAGGCCCAGCGGGCTTTGAGCAGACTTTGACCGCAGCGTTGGATGGCCAGGTACAGCCAGGGTAACCTGACCCCGTGAGGCTGGCGCTGGGTGTCAGTTTCAACGGGCTGGCTTATCACGGCTGGCAAAGCCAGCCATGCGGCCAGACGGTGCAAGACAAGCTGGAGAAGGCGCTCGGCGAGTTCAGTGCCCAGAAAGTCTCTACCCTGTGTGCCGGTCGTACCGATGCCGGTGTTCACGCCCTGATGCAGGTAATTCACTTTGACACCCCGCTGGACCGACCTGAATCGGCCTGGGTGCGGGCCAGCAACGCCTTGTTGCCGCACGACATTGCGGTGCAATGGGCGAAAGCGATGCCAGCCCAGTTCCATTGCCGGGCCAGTGCGCAATCACGCCGGTATGCCTATATCTTGCTGGATTCGCCGGTCCGGCCCAGTATCGACACCGGACGTGTGGGCTGGGTTTACAAGCCGCTCGATCTTGAGCGCATGCAGCAGGCTACGCAGTATCTGCTGGGTGAACATGACTTCAGTTCGTTTCGCGCCAGCGCCTGCCAGGCCCTGTCGCCGGTCAAGCATCTGACGCGTCTGGACATCACTCGCCGCGGTGCCTACTGGCGATTTGAATTTGAGGCCAATGCCTTTTTGCACCACATGATCCGCAACTTGATGGGCTGTCTGGTGATGGTGGGCGATGGCCGCAAGCAGCCCGACTGGGTGGCGCAGGTGCTGGCAGCGCGCGACCGCGATGCCGCAGCGCCCACGTTTTCGCCTTACGGGCTGTACTTTGTTGGCCCGAGTTATGCAGCGCACTGGGGCTTGCCCGAGCACCCCAGCCTGCTCGACGGACTGCCTGGAGCATTTTGATGAACACCACCCCACCTGCCACCTCTGTGCCCAGGCCACCCATCACGCCGCCTGCCGGTCGCACCCGCATCAAGATGTGTGGTCTGACGCGCGAGCAGGACGTGGATGCGGCGGTGGCCGCTGGAGCAGATGCCATTGGTTTTGTGCTGTATGCCAAAAGCCCGCGCTTTGTGTCACCCGAGCGTGCCGCAGAACTGGCCCGCCGGTTGCCGCCGTTTGTCTTGCCGGTGCTCTTGTTCGTCAATCAAGATACTATCAAAACAAGAGCTGCCTGCGCAATGATTGCGGGGGCTACAGCCCAATTTCATGGGGATGAATCGCCAGAAGATTGCTGGGCCGGCTGTGACGATGGCAGGCGCTTTTACCTGCGCGCCGCGCGTATTCCGCTGGGCGACGCGGGGCGCAGCTTTGATCTTTTAAAATTCGCGCAAGATTATTCACAGGCTCAAGGCCTGCTGCTGGACGCGCACATTGACGGGTTCGGCGGCGGCGGGCAAACATTCAATTGGTCACTGCTTCCTCCAAACGTCAACGCTCACCTCGTCTTGAGTGGTGGGCTGACCGCTGCCAACGTGATCGACGGCATCACGCAGGTGCGGCCACGCTGTAAGTCGCTGGCCGTGGATGTCAGTTCGGGCATCGAGGTGCCAGGGCGCAAAGGCATCAAAGACCCCGAACGCATGCAGGAATTTGTTGCGGCGGTCCGCCAGGCGGATCTGCTTTTATATAACAAATAGGCTTCTAGCTCTTGTGCAACAAGGGCTGCAAGCTATCAAAAAAAATACACTTATGTCTGACTATCAACAACCGGACCAGCGTGGCCACTTTGGCATTTATGGTGGCAGTTTCATCTCCGAGACGCTGACGCATGCGGTAAGCGAGCTTAAACGCGCTTACGCCAGATACCAGTTTGATCCAGCCTTTGTTGCCGAGTTTGAGTCCGAACTGGCGCATTTTGTCGGCCGCCCGTCACCGGTGTACCACGCCGCGCGTACCAGCCGCGAGCTCGGCGGCGCGCAAATTTTCCTCAAACGCGAAGACCTCAATCACACCGGGGCGCACAAGATCAACAACACCATCGGCCAGGCGATGCTGGCCAGGCGCATGGGCAAGCCGCGCGTGATTGCCGAAACCGGGGCTGGCCAGCATGGCGTGGCGACTGCCACCATCTGCGCCCGCTATGGACTCGAATGCGTGGTTTACATGGGCAGTGAAGACATCAAGCGCCAGAGCCCCAATGTCTATCGGATGAAACTGCTCGGTGCCACCGTGGTGCCGGTCACCAGCGGCAGCCGCACGCTCAAGGATGCCCTCAACGAGGCCATGCGCGACTGGGTGGCCAATGTTGACAACACCTTCTACATCATCGGCACGGTGGCCGGCCCGCATCCCTACCCGATGATGGTGCGCGATTTCCAAAGCGTGATTGGCAAGGAATGCCTGCTGCAAATGCCCGAACTGCTAACCGTTGCTGGCTGCAGCAGTGCGCAGCCCGATGTGGTGATGGCCTGTGTTGGTGGTGGCAGCAACGCCATGGGCATCTTCTACCCGTATATCGGGTTTGAGAAGACCCGGCTGATCGGTGTTGAAGCCGCCGGGGCCGGCATCGACAGTGGCAAACACTCGGCCAGCATTCAGCGCGGCAGCCCCGGCGTGCTGCATGGCAACCGCACTTATGTGCTGCAGGATGACAACGGCCAGGTCACTGAAACCCACAGCATCAGCGCCGGGCTGGACTACCCCGGTGTCGGCCCCGAACATGCGTTTTTGCACGACATTGGCCGCGCCGAATACGTTGGCATCACCGATACCGAGGCACTGGCGGCCTTTCACTACCTGTGCCGTACTGAGGGCATCATCCCGGCGCTCGAATCCAGCCACGCGGTCGCCTACGCCATGAAACTTGCCAAAACCATGCGAACTGACCAATCCATTCTGGTCAACCTGTCCGGGCGCGGCGACAAGGACATTGGCACGGTGGCCGACCTGTCAGGTGCCGACTTTTTCTGTCGCCCAAGCTGCCAGGGCCAGTCGGTCAAAGGTGATGTACAAAATGTGCCTGTAGCGCTTGTCAGACAAGCGCCAGTAGCTACAAAGTCAGGAGCAATTCAATGAGCCGCATCAGCACTACCATGGGCGCCTTGAAGGCGCAGGGCCGCAAGGCGCTGATCCCGTTTGTCACGGCCGGCTTCCCGTATGCCGACATCACCCCCGAGCTGATGCACGCCATGGTGGCCGGCGGGGCTGACGTGATCGAGCTGGGCGTGCCGTTTTCCGACCCCAGCGCCGACGGCCCGGTGATCCAGAACGCCGGTGACAAGGCCCTGGCTTTTGGCATTGGCCTGGCCGAGGTGCTGGCGATGGTGCTGGTCTTTCGCGCCGGGGATCAGACCACGCCAGTGGTTTTGATGGGCTACGCCAACCCGGTGGAGCGCTACAACCAGAAGCATGGTGCGCCTGCTGCGATAGCGGGCTACGCCCAATCGACGGCGGCTGTGAGCCCTTTTGTGCGTGATGCGGCAGCGGCCGGAGTCGATGGCATGCTGATCGTCGATTACCCGCCCGAAGAATGTGAGGACTTTGCCCGCGAGCTCAAGGCGCATCAAATGGACCTGATCTTCTTGCTGGCCCCAACCAGCACCGATGCGCGCATGGCCCAGGTTGGCCAGATGGCCAGCGGCTATGTCTACTACGTGTCGCTCAAAGGCGTGACCGGCTCCGGCGCGCTCGATACCGCCTCGGTCGAAGCAATGCTGCCGCGCATCCGCTCGCATGTGCAAGTCCCGGTGGGTGTCGGTTTTGGCATTCGTGACGCTGACACCGCGCGTGCTATTGGCCGGGTTGCTGATGCGGTGGTGATCGGCAGCAAAATCATCCAGTTGATTGACCAGCAGCCCAAAAGCCTGGTCGGCCCGACGGCGCAAAGCTTCCTGCGCGAGATTCGCTGTGCGCTCGATTCATAATCCGACCACATCAATCATCTGTCGGACAGACTGAAGCTGTGCATAGGCAAGCAATTCTGTCCGCAACTGAACAGGAACAAGCATGAGTTGGCTCGAAAAACTGCTTCCCCCCAAAATCCAGCGCTCCAACCCGGCTGACCGGCGCAGCGTGCCCGAAGGCATCTGGATCAAATGCCCGGCCTGTGACAGCGTGCTGTACAAGTCCGATCTGGAGCAAAACCAGAACGTCTGCCCGACTTGCAGCCACCATCACCGCATTGGCGCGCGCGCCCGGCTGAACGTCTTTTTGGACAATGAAGGCCGCTACGAAATCGGCCAGGAGGTGCTGCCGGTGGATGCGCTCAAGTTCAAGGACAGTCGCAAGTACCCCGAGCGCCTGAAAGAAGCCCTGGAAAGCACTGGCGAGACCGATGCCATGGTGGTCATGGGCGGCAGCGTGATGGGCATTGGCCTGGTCGCTGCCTGCTTTGAATTTGAATTCATGGGTGGCAGCATGGGATCGGTGGTGGGCGAGCGCTTTGTGCGTGGCGTGCACACCGCCATTGAGCAAAAAGTGCCCTTTGTCTGCTTTACCGCCACCGGCGGTGCCCGCATGCAGGAAGGCTTGCTGAGCCTGATGCAAATGGCCAAAACCAACGCATCGCTGACCCATCTGGCGAAAAAGCACTTGCCCTACATCAGCGTGCTGACCGACCCGACCATGGGCGGCGTCAGTGCCGGTTTTGCTTTTCTGGGTGACGTGGTGATTGCCGAACCCAAGGCGCTGATTGGCTTTGCCGGACCACGGGTGATTGAATCGACGGTGCGTGTGACACTGCCTGAAGGCTTTCAGCGCGCCGAATTCTTGCAGACCAAAGGCGGCGTGGACCTGATTTGCGACCGCCGCGAACTGCGCCAGACGATTGCGAGCATGCTGGCCATGCTGACGCGCCAAAGTGCTGATGCGGTGGGTTGAACCGCGCAGCGGCGTGTTGAGCTTGGGCTCCAACAAGTGAAGTCTTTGCTAATCATGCGAAGAATTCAAACATTCAAAGTCAA
>DAOSLL010000139.1:0-8277 GCA_035368905.1 Rhodoferax sp. | reverse complement strand
CCTTCGGTTCACCCACACTCACACCACCAATTGCGTAGCCGGGGAAGTTCATCTCGACCAGCGCGACCAGCGAATTCTGGCGCAGGTGCTCAAACATGCCACCTTGCACAATGCCAAACAGCGCGTTGGGATTTTCCAGCCGGGCAAATTCGTGCTGGCTGCGTTTGGCCCAGCGCAGGCTCATTTCCATGCTGACCCGGGCTTCGCGCTCGGTGGTGATCTGGCCCTTGGTTTTGGGTTCGACTGACAGGTAGGGCGTGCATTCGTCGAACTGCATCACGATGTCGCTGTTGAGTGTGGTCTGGATCTGCATCGACACTTCGGGCGACATGAACAGCTTGTCGCCATTCACCGGGCTGGCAAAATGCACACCCTGCTCGGTGATCTTGCGCATGGCCCCGAGGCTCCAGACCTGAAAGCCGCCCGAGTCGGTCAGGATCGGTTTGTGCCAGCGCTCAAAATCGTGCAGGCCACCAAAGCTCTGCATCACCGCCTGCCCTGGGCGCATCCACAAATGGAAGGTATTGCCCAGAATGATCTGCGCGCCCATGTCCTCCAGGCTGCAGGGCATCACGCCCTTGACGGTGCCATAGGTGCCAACCGGCATGAAGATCGGGGTTTGCACCACACCGTGGCTGAGGGTCAGTCTGCCACGACGAGCGTGCGAACCTGGATAAATGCCATTGGCGGAGTCGGTGGCAAGCAGGTCGAATTTCAGCATGGGTGCTCCAGAAGGCTGCGGCATTGTACGAACCAGCCATTGTTCAGACCGGTCAGATCACGATGGCGCTTTGCTGCGGCCCAGCATCACCCTGTGCGAGATACCAAAACCCGCTGTGTTGCGGTCGGGCCGACTACATTTCGAAGTGCTGGCGAACGCGGTCTTGCAGCAACTGGCGCGCCTGTGCCTCTGAACAGCCTGCCAGGCGGTCGAAAATGCCTTGGGCCATGGGCTTGAAAACCGCCATCACCGCCGGGTCAAAGTGACTGCCGGTGTCTTTCTCCAGAATCGACATGGTGGCATCAAAACCCATCGGCTCCTTGTATGGGCGCTTCGAGCACAGCGCATCAAACACGTCGGCCACGGCAAAAATGCGGGCTGGCAGCGGAATCGATTCACCTTGAAGCCGCTGAGGGTAGCCGCTGCCATTCCATTTTTCGTGGTGCGAGGCGACCACAGCGTTGGCACCGTCAAGCCAGCCCATGCCGGTGACAATTTCCTTGCCCTGGCTGACGTGGGTGCGCATGATTGCCATCTCGGTGTCGTCGAGCTTGCCGGGTTTGAGCAAAATCGCATCTGGAACGCCGATTTTGCCGACATCATGCAAAAAACTGCCGGCAATCAAGGCCTGCATGGCATTGCCTTCAAAACCCATTTTTTCAGCGATGCTGGCCGCTATCCAGGCTACCCGGTAGTTGTGGGCACCGGTGTCGGAATCGCGTTTGGCAATGGCGCGGCCCAATGCCTCCATCATCGAAATATGAGAATCGAGCACCTCACGGGTTTTGCGTTCGTTGTCGGCAGACAGGCGCACCACCACCGGGTACAGCACGGCACCGCACAGCAGCGATGCCAGGCAGACCATCAGTGCCACCGTCAGCGAACTGTTGCGTATCTGGTCGCGCTGCCATTGGGGCACCAGGCGCACACCTTCAAAGTAACCGGTGATGGGCAGGCTGCGGTCACTGATGGATTCGCGCAGCGGGACAAAAACCCGCAAAATCCAGGCATCTCCTGGGAGCCGCAGACTCTCATAAGACGAAATGTTGTAAATGGGTCGGCCGTGCTTGGGCAAAGAAGACTCAACTGCCGCACCTTCCTTGGTCAGCGACTCGGCCAGTTTTTCACCCTGTGGGTCGTAAATTTCGGCAATATCAAACATGCCGCCGGAAATGGTTTTTGCCGCCAATGCGGCGTGTTCAAGGGCATTCGGGCCGCTCAGGTCCACCGCATCGTAGTGGTGCAAGAGACGCCCCGATTCTTCGATGGCCAGCGCGACAATGCCCTCTTCAGAGCGCTCACGTTCAACAAACCATGCCACCGGGCTGGCCAAAGAGGCCAGAACGATGCTGACAGTGGCAATCTGGAGCGCAGTTCGTTTTTGAAAGCTGTTCATTTACAAATTCACCAAGCCCCGGGTGCTGCGTTATTTCCCTGCCGACGTGCCTACGCTTCTAACGAGCAGCATGGCATCGCCATAGCTGAAAAACCGGTAGCCCCGGGCGATGGCGTGATCGTACAACTTCCTGACGCAAGGGTATCCGGCAAATGCGCTCACCAGCATCATCAGGCTGGATTTGGGCAGGTGAAAGTTGGTCAGCAGCACATCCACCAGTTTGAACTCAAAGCCTGGCGTGATGAAGATGCGGGTTTCTGAGGAAAATGCTGCCCCGGTTCCTTTTTCCAGTGCCCAGGATTCGAGCGTGCGCAAGGTGGTGGTGCCAACCGCGATGATGCGCCCTGCGCGCGCGCGACAGTCGGCAATCGCCTGCTGGGTGGCTGCTGGCATTTCATACCACTCACTGTGCATCTGGTGCTCGGCCAGGTTCTCGGTCTTGACCGGCTGGAAGGTACCCGCGCCCACGTGCAAGGTGACATACGCACGCTGCACGCCGATGGCATCAATGGCAGACAGCAAGGCCAGGTCAAAGTGCAGCGCGGCAGTCGGTGCCGCCACCGCCCCCGGCTTGTTGGCAAACACCGTCTGGTAGCGCTGCGCGTCGTGCGCCGAGTCGGCGTGGCTGATGTAGGGTGGCAGCGGTACGTGGCCGTGACGTGCCATCAAGGTGTAGGGGTCGTCGCCATCATCGTTGCACAGCACGAAGCGAAACAGCGCGCCCTGCTGGTCCGGCCAGCGTCCCAATAGCGTGGCGCTCAAGTGGTCGTTGCTGCCAGGCGCGGCGTTGAGTTTGATGGTTGTGCCAGGTTCGGGCTTCTTGCTGACCCGCATGTGCGCCGCCACCTGGTTGCCGCCAAGCACGCGCTCAATCAGCAACTCGACTTTGCCGCCGGTGGGCTTTTCGCCAAACAGGCGGGCATTCATCACCTTGGTATCGTTGAACACCAACAGGTCGCCTGGTTGCAGCAAGCTCGGCAACTCCCGAAAAATCCGGTCCACCGGCGCTGGGCCGCTGGCATCAAGCAGGCGCGAGCCACTGCGTTCGGGCGCCGGGTGCTGCGCAATCAGCTCCGCAGGAAGCTCAAAATCAAAGTCACTGAGGGTGAAACTGCGCTCTGCGCCGGGGATCAATGCTGTCATGTTGCTTGCGAGGCAGGCGCAAGCGCCTGTACGTTGGTTCGGGACGGCATTGTCGCAGGGCGACCGAAGCTGGTCGGCCTGAAGAGGCTGGACTGCTCTGGCCTGCCTGAGCACATTCAGTTTTCATGATGGAATTTCCCGCTGGTTTGATCAAGTTACGTGAGGGACGAACGACTGACTCCATCGGGTATCTTGATCAAATTTGGGTAAACACGATTTGGTTGTCGGTGACACTGCTGGACTGAGCTCCACTTCACAAGACTGATCCATGACCGTCAGTATCTCGCAGCAGCCTTGCTTTTGCCAATTTCTCGCAGCCATTGACTCAGACCTGGCAAGTCGGGCTCGGATTCAGGGCTACAGCTTCTGTGGTGGTGTTCTTCACAGCGCTTGCCATCCCCGTAAACCACGAGGGTCAGGGGAATTGGAGGCGACTGCAGCGACAACGCGGCACAGTTTTTGTTGTGACAAATGCAGACCGCGAACAACCGCAGAATCTGTGCGCTTTCTGGGGCGACGTGTCGATTCTGGGTTTGCAATGGTTTTGATGAGCGCCATGCAGTCCGGCGTGACGGACAACCTGATCAACGCATTGCGCTTGAGCCTGGGGGTGGCACGCCGGACATTGCAGCGATGGCGGCATTGGTGGCGCGAGATATTCGTGGGAACCACGTTTTGGACTTTAGGCAGCGGTCGTTTTATGCCGCCAGTCGAGCATGCAGCCTTGCCAGACAGCCTACTGGAGCGTCTTGGCGGGATGGATGCCCGATCGCAGTTGGTGAGGTGCCTCAATTTTTGGCACCACTTTCAAAACCTGGCTGTTTCACCCACGATGATGGTCGCTGAGCACCCGCAGAGAATGTCGCAACCCAGAGATGCTCTCAGAAGGTGATGCTGGCGATGTCAAAAACGTAGCACGGTAGCCTCTGTTTCGACTTCCGGATCAGGCTGTTATGCACATTTCCCAGTTATGAACATTTGTGGGCTCGCATGTGGAATCGTCCCACGTAAAGAGCACGTCATCGCTAGAACTTCTGAACATAATCAAAGGACTTTCTCGACCATCACATCTGGCCAGTTCATTTGTACTGATTCACCAAACACACCCGGCATATCAGCGGCATATGAACCAAAGTCATGGTCTTTCGGTATCTGAGCGAGCCACGGTTCTGGCGCACGTATCGAGGTGCTACCCATGCACCAACCCTGAAATGATGTCAACCTCATTCCCCGGATTGGTTCGCGCTGCACAGTGGAAAAAGCAATCGATGCCGTCATACTGTCAATAACTGGGAAATGTGCATAAGGGTCTGAAGAAGTCCGTCAACTTCCAAAAAAGCAAAACGCCTTAAGCTACAAGTAAAAGAGCATGCAGCGCTTATAAAACAAAGGCTACAGGCCAATTTGACATGTGAATGCCAGGCACCCAACATTGTTTCTGCCACCACCATCCGCTAAACGCCGCTGACGTACAGCATGCGGTATTCAAACTCCCCTTGCGCGCAATCAACAGCATCGGCGCAGCAGTCAGACGGGGCGGCCCCGATTTCTGGTACGCCAGTATGAGGGGCCGCCCTGTCTGGCTGCTGCGCAGCATCAACTCGTAGCACCACCAGGAATCCCGACCCACAACCCCCGCTGGCGCAGCATGAATCGCCGGAAAGAAAAAATTCTCAGACGGCCAACAAATCTGAGCGGCTGGCTGCGATGTGACATTTCGAGCAACGTAGCCAGCTTGGGCCGACTTCCAGCCAGGCAGAAAAATCACATTGCCCCAAACAAATCAAAAACAATAGCTGCCAGCGCTTATCCCGTATGCGCTAGAAGCCAATTTGATGCCTAACCCTGCGGCACCCCGCCGCGCGCCACAAATGCGTCACCAGATGACCGCGGCAGCGCGCCAAGCATGGCGAAGGGGTGCAAAAAGTCCTTGAACAGCAGCAGCATAATGTTGATGCACCAAATGCCGGTCAACATGGCAGGGTCAAAGGTGGCAAACAGCTCGTCCATCACTTCCGCATCACGCGGCGCGAGTTGCTTCACATCGGGTGGCAGGTGCGCTATTGGAAGAGCTCGCTTCATATCGGGCAACAACCGCTCGAACGTATCCAACTGATTTCACTGACAGTTTTGCAGCGGGAGCTGAAATTCCCGGGCGTTCAGTGGGCTAAACTGGGTTTTCGAATTTCTAGGGTTTCCGGATGAGCTTGCCGAATGATCGCCACCATGAGCAATGGGAGAACCTTGGGTCTCATGATCCCTATTGGGCTGTGTTGTCAGATCCGAAAATGAAGGGAGGAAAATGGGACAAAGTTGATTTTTTTGAGTCTGGACGTTGCGAAATAGAGCAGGTTATGAAGAACCTCACTCACATTTCGGTGATTCCAGTCTTCGGCATCGCGCTGGATTTTGGGTGTGGCGTTGGTCGACTAAGTCGCGCTTTGTCACAACACTTCAATAGAGTTGTTGGGATCGACATTTCGAAATCGATGCTCGAAGAAGCGAGAGCCCAGCATAGTGACTTCCCAAACATCGAATTCCTGCACAACGTTGGGGAGAATCTGGGTTCAATTTCGAGCAACACGATTGACCTTGTCTACAGCAATATCGTTTTGCAGCATATGCCTTCCGAGAGACAACTTCAGTTCATCTGCGAGTTTTGTCGAGTTTTACGTCCTGGTGGAGTTGCGATCTTTCAAACACCCTCCCAGCATGACTTCGGTGTATTGACTGGGTGGGTTCATTTTCTTGTAGGCAATCGCCTTTTGAATATTGTTAGGAGTGCGATCTATGGGAAACACGGAATTATGGAGATTCATACACTCCCCAAAGCCACTGTCCTGGCAACGTTTGACGCATTGGGTATGTCTATTGCTGACATCGAAAGGTATGACTCTTCGGGCAAAGGTTTTGTGAGCTATCGTTACTATGCAGTGAAGGCCTAATGAGGGGCTAAATCGCAAAGCAACTCCGGTACGCACCGGCTTCAGCTCTACTCAGTTTTGTGTTCCACATAACTGTGTCAATTCGAATGACCGGAACCGGTCTCAAGAAGTCCGTCAACTTCCAAAAAAGCAAAACGCCTTAAGCTACAAGTAAAAGAGCATGCAGCGCTTATAAAACAAAGGCTACAGGCCAATTTGACATGTGAATGCCAGGCACCCAACATTGTTTCTGCCACCACCATCCGCTAAACGCCGCTGACGTACAGCATGCGGTATTCAAACTCCCCTTGCGCGCAATCAACAGCATCGGCGCAGCAGTCAGACGGGGCGGCCCCGATTTCTGGTACGCCAGTATGAGGGGCCGCCCTGTCTGGCTGCTGCGCAGCATCAACTCGTAGCACCACCAGGAATCCCGACCCACAACCCCCGCTGGCGCAGCATGAATCGCCGGAAAGAAAAAATTCTCAGACGGCCAACAAATCTGAGCGGCTGGCTGCGATGTGACATTTCGAGCAACGTAGCCAGCTTGGGCCGACTTCCAGCCAGGCAGAAAAATCACATTGCCCCAAACAAATCAAAAACAATAGCTGCCAGCGCTTATCCCGTATGCGCTAGAAGCCAATTTGATGCCTAACCCTGCGGCACCCCGCAGCGCGCCACAAATGCCCCAAAAATGCCCCACCAGGTGACAGCGGCAGCAGCCGACCACCAGTGGTCGCTTTCGGACAAGCCAATTTCAAGATTGTCGAAACTGATGCACCGCCCGGCATGTCGGTCGCCAAGGTGCCCAATGTTGGCAACCACGACCAAAACCACCACGACCGCACATTCGCGGCTTCGGCTGACCATGCCAATGCCGACGATACCCGCCGACCACCAACCCTGGCATCAAGGCCAAACCGTCAGGCAGCCGCCTGGTAAAAATAGCTCTTCCGCAGCCCCCGTGCAGCCAACGGTGCCACTGCCTGGTGAATGGCATCGATATGGGCTGGCGTGGTGCCGCAGCAGCCACCGACGATGTTGACCAGACCTTCGGTCGCAAATTCGCGGATAAGACGGCTGGTGACTTCTGGCGTTTCGTCAAAACCGGTGTCGCTCATCGGATTGGGCAAACCCGCATTTGGGTAGCAACTGATAAAGGTATCTGGCGCGGCGCGGTTGAGTTCCTGAATATACGGGCGCATCAGTGTCGCCCCGAGCGCGCAGTTCAGGCCAATCGCCAGCGGCTGGGCGTGGCGCACGCTGTGCCAGAAGGCAGTCACGGTCTGACCGCTCAGGATGCGCCCGGAGGCATCGGTCACCGTGCCGCTGATGATGATCGGCAGGCGCTCACCACTGGCTTCGAAAAACTCGTCAATGGCAAACAACGCAGCTTTGGCGTTGAGCGTGTCAAAAATGGTTTCCACCAACAGCACATCGACCCCGCCCTGCACCAGCGCCTCGACCTGTTCGTAGTAAGCCGCCCGCAGCTCCTCAAAGGTGACGTTGCGTGCGCCGGGGTCGTTCACGTCCGGGCTGATGCTGGCGGTCTTGGGTGTGGGCCCCAGCGCGCCCAAGGCAAAGCGCGGCTTGTCGGGGGTGGAAAACTTGTCACAGGCGGCGCGGGCCAGCCTGGCCGATACCAGGTTCATCTCGAATGCCAGCTCGGCCATGGCGTAATCCGCCTGGGCTATGGCGGTGGCACCAAAGGTGTTGGTCTCGATCATGTCGGCACCAGCGGCCAGGTAACGCTCATGGATATCAGTGATGACATCCGGGCGCGTCAGGCTCAGCAACTCGTTATTGCCCTTGATGTCCTTGTGGAAGTCCTTGAACCGCTCGCCCCGGTATTGGGCTTCGCCAAGCTTGAAGCGCTGGATCATGGTGCCCATGGCACCGTCAAGCACCATGATGCGTTTTTGCAGGATGTCGGGCAGTTCCTGGCCCCGGGTGTAGTGGATTGTGCTCATGGGGCGGTATTGTAGAAAGGCACTGGCTCAACCGTTGTCGGCTTGCGGCCTGAACCGGTTTGCCTGCATAGGATGTGGTCAGAAATAACTTCCCCTATTTGCACCGGCGGATTTGGGCGCACA
>DAOSLL010000138.1:0-8306 GCA_035368905.1 Rhodoferax sp. | reverse complement strand
GCCGGCATGAGCCGCATGATGCAGGCCAATGTGATTGCCACCTCGGGCCGCGCGGTCGAGGCCGCCGGTGATGTCGATGTGCTGCTGCTCGACAAAACCGGCACCATCACCCATGGCAACCGGCAGGCCACCGCCTTCCTGAATGCGCCAGGCGTGACACCCCAGCGATTGGCAACCGTGGCAGCACAGGCGTCAATGACCGACGAAACCCCCGAAGGCCGCAGCGTGGTTGCGCTGGCACAGCGCCTGTTTACTCCTGAACCGAGCACAGGGGAAGGCCAGGACGTGCCGTTTTCAGCGCAAACGCGCATGAGCGGTGTCGATATCCGGCACCCGGACGGCAGCACACAACAATTGCGCAAGGGTGCGGTGGATGCGGTGCGCAGGCACATCGAAGCCCAGGGCGGCCAACTGCCGACCGAGGTGGCGCGTACCGCTGACGAGGTGGCACGCCGTGGCAGCACGCCGCTGGCGGTCTGCGAAGGCTGTACGGTGCTTGGCATTGTGGAACTCAAGGACATTGTCAAGTCAGGCATCAAGGAGCGTTTCATCGAACTGCGCCGCATGGGCATCAGAACCGTCATGATCACCGGCGACAACAAGCTCACCGCTGCGGCGATTGCTGCCGAAGCCGGTGTCGATGACTTTCTGGCCGAGGCCACGCCCGAAGACAAGCTCAAGCTGATTCGCCAGTACCAGGCCTCTGGCCAGTTGGTGGCGATGACCGGTGACGGCACCAACGATGCCCCGGCACTGGCTCAGGCCGATGTGGCGGTGGCCATGAACAGCGGCACCCAGGCCGCCAAGGAAGCCGGCAACATGGTCGATCTGGACTCGAATCCGACCAAGCTGCTGGAAATTGTCGAGACCGGCAAGGCGTTGCTGATGACGCGCGGCTCGCTCACCACGTTTTCGATTGCCAACGATGTGGCCAAGTACTTTGCCATCATTCCGGCGATTTTTGTCAGCACTTACCCGCAACTGGCGGCGCTCAATCTGATGCAACTGGGCAGCCCGTCGTCGGCCATCCTGTCGGCGGTGATCTTCAACGCGCTGATCATCGTGTTCCTGATTCCGCTCTCGCTCAAAGGCGTCAAGTACCGCGCCATGGGAGCCAGTGCCTTGTTGCGCCGCAACCTGCTGATCTATGGCGCAGGTGGCCTGATCGTGCCGTTTGTCGGCATCAAGGCGATTGATTTGCTGCTGGTGGCCATGCATCTGGCTTGAAGCCTGACTGCGCCATCACCAAAATTGAAGGAAACCTCATGAAAACCATTCTTCGTCCGGCACTTGTGCTGTTTTTCATCCTCACCCTGCTGACTGGCGTTGTCTATCCCCTGATCGTCACCGGCCTGGCGCAGGCGCTGTTTCCGGCGCAAGCCGGCGGTAGCCTGATCCTGCGCAACGGCAAGCCGGTGGGTTCTGCCCTGATTGGCCAGAACTTCACCGACCCCAAACACTTCTGGGGTCGCCCGTCGGCCACCGGACCGATGCCCTACAACGCTCAGGCATCGGGCGGCTCCAACATGGGGCCGCTAAACCCAGCACTGGCGGCAGCGGTCAAGGCTCGCATTGCCGCGCTTCGCAGCGCCGACCCCCACAACACGGCAGTCATTCCGGTTGATCTGGTGACGGCTTCTGCCAGCGGGCTGGACCCGCACATCAGCCTGGCGGCAGCACAGTACCAACTGGCCCGCGTGGCCGCTGTGCGCCAACTTCCGGTTGCGACCGTTCAGGCGCTGATTGACCAACATGTGCAACGTCCCTGGCCAGCCTGGTTGGGCGAGCCAGTGGTCAATGTGCTGTCATTGAACCTGGCGCTCGAAACGGCACAGTAACGCTATGGTGCAGGACTGGACCGTCATTTTGATGGCACTGGGTGTGTTGCTGATTCCCATGCTGGTAGCCTGGCTGCTGCTGACATTTGGCAACCGGCAGGCATCCAACTTTGATGAACATCAGGAGCCACTCAGACCTATGGCATCAATCGCCAAAATCGATCCAGGCGAGGCCAGATTGGGCCGGAAGGGTCGGCCCATAGCCCGCCCATGGGTCGACAAGCCGGTGCAAAATAGGCCACTGCGGTCGGCTCCCAGCCACTGCCCCACAGCTCCGACAGGCCCCTAGGAACATGGTCAACCAGACCGACTTGCGACCCGACCCCGATGCGCTGCTGGCCCAACTGCGCGACGAGGATCAGCGCGCCAAGCAGGGCAAGCTGCGCATCTATTTTGGTGCCAGTGCCGGTGTTGGCAAAACCTACGCCATGCTCAGCGCGGCGCAACGTGCTGCGCAAGCCGGGCAGGATGTCTTGATCGGTCTGGTGGAGACTCACGGCCGCCAGGAAACGCAGGAACTGCTTCTTGGCATCAAACGCCTGCCATTGCGCGAGCTACCTTACCGGGGGCAATCGCTGCAGGAGTTCGACCTGGACGCGGCGCTGGCCGCGCACCCGCAGGTGCTGCTGGTGGACGAACTGGCACACAGCAATGCGCCGGGTTCGCGCCACCCCAAGCGCTGGCAGGATGTAGAAGAGTTGCTGGAGGCCGGTATTGAAGTCTGGTCAGCACTCAATGTGCAGCATCTGGAAAGCCTCAACGGCACGGTGGGTGCGATCACCGGCGTTCGTGTCAACGAGACCGTGCCTGATACGGTGCTTGACCGCGCCGATGAAATCATCCTGGTCGATGTCACCGTCGATGAGTTGCTCAGTCGCCTGAAAGCCGGCAAAGTCTATCTGCCGCAGCAAGCTGAGCGTGCCACGCAAAATTTCTTTCGCAAAGGCAACCTGATTGCCCTGCGCGAAATTGCCCTGCGGCGCACCGCCGAGCATGTGGGTGACGATGTGCGCACCTTTCGCACCGAACAATTTCGCGTCAATCGCAGCGGTACCAATAGCACACCGGCGTGGAACACATCCGGTGCCATGCTGGTCTGCGTCGGACCGCATGAAGGCGCAGAACATGCTGTGCGCAGTGCCGCCCGGCTGGCCGGACAGCTCAATGTGCGCTGGCATGCGGCCTACGTGGAAACCCCGGCGCTGCAGCGGCGCAGCGCGACCGAACGCGACCGCACGCTGGCGGTGCTTAAACTGGCTGAAGAACTTGGTGCCAAAACGGCGGTTCTGGCTGGCACCCAGGTGGCGCGAGAACTGGTGCAGCAGGCGCAAAAATTGAACTGCGCCACCCTGGTAATCGGTCGCCCACAGCATGCCAGTTGGCAAAACCTTTGGCATCTGTTTCGCCCAACCCTGACGCGCCAACTGGCCACGCTGGCACCGGCCATCGACATGGTGGAAGTCGGCACGCCCCCGGCCATGCGCCGCATTTCACCGCAGCCACTGCAAGCCGCCAGTGTTGCCAGTGATGCAACCGCGCCGTGGCAGCAAGCCCTGCCGCGCTACGCCTGGGCCATGGCGGCCTGCCTGCTGACGACGCTGTTGACGGCGCCCCTGCAGAAGTTTCTGGACTTGGCCAATATCGTCATGCTGTTTCTGCTGTGTGTGGTGCTGGTGGCGGTGCGGCTGGGCCGTGGCCCGGCGATGCTGGCAGCGGTGGTCGCGGTGGCGGCGTTTGACTTTTTTTATGTGCAGCCACATCTCTCATTTGCCGTCAGTGATGTTCAATACCTGGTCACTTTTGCAGTGATGCTGGCAGTCGGGCTGATCATCGGGCAACTCACCGCCCGCCTGCAATTTGCCGCCGATGTGTCAGCCAGCCGTGAGCGCCGCGCCAGCGCATTGTTTGAATTGACACGCGAACTGTCTGCCGCCCTGCAAACCGATCAGATTGTCGAACTCGGCGAAGCCGCCGTGCAGCAAACCTTTGGCGGCCAAGCCAGGGTGCTGCTGACCAATGCCAATGACCAACTGGCACTGGGCGATGGCGTGCCAGACGGGCCCGATGCCAGCATTGCCGACTGGACCTTCAACCACGGCCAACGCGCCGGGCTGGCCACCGCCACCCTGCCATCAAGCCGCTGGCATTACGTGCCGCTGCGGGCACCGATGCGCATTCGTGGCGTGCTGGCGCTGGCACCGAGCCACCCGCGCTGGCTGCTGATACCAGAACAGGTGCAACAGCTCGACACGCTGGCGCGCCAGATTGCGATTGCCGTGGAACGGGTTCACTATGTCGAGATTGCCCAGGCCGCTGTGGTTCAGATGGAGTCCGAGCGACTGCGCAACACCTTGCTGGCCGCCATGTCGCATGACGTGCGCACACCTTTGACGGCGCTGGTCGGCATGGCCGAATCTCTGGACCAATCGGCCCCGCTGACAGCCGAGCAGCGGGCATCGACCCAGGCCATTCGCAGCGAGGCCCATGAGCTGAGCGCCTTGGTGAGCAACCTGCTCGACATGGCACGACTGGAAAGCGGCCAGGTCAATCTGCATCGCGACTGGCAGTCAGTCGAGGAAGTGGTGGGTGCGGCGATCCGTGCCGCACGCCATGCGCTGGGCGAACTGGAGGTGCGCACCGAGATCGCGCAGGATTTGCCGCTGGTGGACTTTGATGCCAGCCTGATGGAGCGGGTGCTGGTCAACCTGCTGGAAAATGCCGCCAAATATGGCGTGTCGCCCAACACGGCGCAGCCACAACCCATTGTGGTGAGTGCGCGGGTGAGCGCCACCAGCCTGGAACTGCAGGTGCGTGACCATGGGCCGGGCCTGCCGCTTGCCAGCCGGGGGCAGGAAGAAACCCTTTTTGACAAGTTCACCCGAGGCCAGACCGAGTCGGCCACCCGTGGTGTCGGCTTGGGCCTGGCCATCTGCAAGGCGGTGGTGCAGGCGCATCATGGCAGCATCACCGCCGCACAAGCGACCGGTGGTGGTGCAGAATTCACCATCACCCTGCCACGCACGCCTGCGCCAGAACTGCCCCTGACTGAAGAAAACTGAACGCCAATGTCTGCCCCGGTTGCCATCCTGATTGAAGACGAACCCCAGATTCGCCGCTTTGTGCGCGCCGCGCTGGAGTCCGAAGGCTGGCTGGTGTTCGAGGCCGAGAACGTCAGAACCGGTTTGCAGCATGCAGCCACCCGCAAGCCCGATTTGCTGGTGCTTGACCTGGGCCTGCCCGATGGTGACGGGCTCGATTTGATCCGGGAGGTGCGCGGCTGGTCCAACGTCCCGATCATGGTTTTGTCGGCCCGCACTGACGAGGGTGACAAGATTGCCGCACTCGATGCTGGTGCTGACGACTATCTGACCAAGCCCTTTGGCATCGGCGAGCTGCTGGCACGGGTGCGGGCCAATTTGCGCCGACCGCGCAGCACGGCAGGTGGCCAGATGGATGCCAGGTCGGGCGAACTTGATCCCTTGTTCAGGTTTGGCGAAGTCGAAGTGGACCGGCAGGCCAGAATCGTGCGGCGCAATCACACGGCCATCCACCTGACGCCGATTGAGTACCGCTTGCTCACCGTGCTGATGGCCAATGCCGGCCGGGTCATGACCCACCGCCAGTTGATGCGTGACGTGTGGGGCCCGGCACATGCCGA
Organism: Rhodoferax sp.; assembly: GCA_035368905.1. Lineage (GTDB taxonomy): Bacteria > Pseudomonadota > Gammaproteobacteria > Burkholderiales > Burkholderiaceae_C > Rhodoferax. The sequence continues at coordinate 2,810 of DAOSLL010000138.1, read as the reverse complement.
CCAAAGCCACTACCTGCGCATTTACATGGGTCACCTGCGTCAAAAACTCGAAGTCGATCCGGCACAGCCGCAGCACTTGCTGACCGAGACGGCGGTCGGCTACCGCTTGCTGCCAGACAGTTGAGCTGGCCCGGCACAGGGTATCCTGGTGTTACAACAATGATAGCTGGACGCGCTTTCTTCATAAGGGCTAGAGCCGTATTTCATCATCAGCAATAGCACGCACTGCGAGCCTGATGGCGATCACTTTCAGGCGGCTTGAGCATCAGCCTGGTAGACGACCGGTGCCATACCAGCGCTTGCACCTAAGCCGGTCAAGGCGGAATCGAAGAGCCTTTGTCGCGAGGGCGCGACTCCCACAGAACATAGCGGGAGCATTGTGAGTTTGTGGGAGTTGCGCCGTCCCGACGAATGACTTCATGACTTTCCTGAAATCTTCTCGGAAAGTGCTAAGACTTTACTTGTCAGAGATCAAAGACCTCAGAGCACTATAAACAAGATAGCTATCAGCGCTTACAGGACAAGGGCTAGACCCATATTTCACTTGCATGGCAAACACGTGACCGTGAAGGTCCACAGTTAACCAGTCAGTCTGGCCGATAGCCCACTTTACTTCTGCGTCTGAATCATCTTCATGGCCGAGCTGATCAGCGCCGACACTTCGGTCATGTTGCCGGGAATGATCAGCGTGGTGGTGGCATCGGAGGCCACGCGCCCATAGGCTTCGACCGCCTTTTCAGCCACCTTGAGCTGCACTGCCTGTTCACCGCCGGGTTGGCGAATGGCGGCAGCAACGCGCTCTATGGCTTGACCAGTCGCTTCGGCAACGGCAAGAATGGACGCCGCTTCGCCTTGCGCCTTGTTGATGACGGCCTGCTTTTCACCTTCGGAGCGGGCGATAAAGGCCTCGCGCTCGCCGGTGGCAATGTTGATTTGCTCTTGCCTGCGGCCTTCAGAGGCGGCAATCAGGGCGCGCTTTTCACGCTCGGCGGTGATCTGCTGCTGCATCGCATGCAAGATTTCCTTTGGCGGTGTCAGATCCTTGATTTCGTAGCGCAGCACCTTCACGCCCCAGTTCAGCGCCGCCTCGTCAATCGCTTGCACCACCTGGGCGTTGATGATGTCGCGCTCTTCAAAGGTTTTGTCGAGTTCAAGCTTGCCGATCACCGAGCGCAGCGAAGTCTGTGCCAGTTGCGAAATGGCCACGATGTAGTTGCTTGACCCATAGCTGGCCCGCATCGCATCGGTGACCTGAAAGTACAAAATGCCGTCCACCTGCAACTGGGTGTTGTCGCGGGTGATGCAGACCTGGCTGGCAATGTCCAGTGGCACTTCCTTGAGCAGGTGCTTGTAGGCAACCTTGTCGATGAAAGGCATCAGAAAGCTCAGGCCCGGTGTCAGGGTGCCGTTGTATTTGCCCAGGCGCTCGACCACCCAGGCGTGCTGTTGCGGCACGACCTTGATCGACTGGGTGATAAAAATCACGGCAATGACGAAAAGAACGATGGCAAGAATGTCCATGGTGATCTCCAGTGGTTAAGAGTTGGGTTGTTTTTTCAGAATCAGGCGGCTGCCAATCACTTCGACAATGACGTGGGAACCGGCCTGTGCTGGTTCACCCGCCTGCAAGGCAGCGTCCCATTGCGCACCGCGGTACTTGACGCTGCAGGTGCCATCTTCGCGCCAGGCCGCTACCTGCACTGTGCCGCCTATGTCCATGTTGACATCATGATTGGCCCCGGCAGGTGCATTCGAGGGCCGCGATTGTTTCAGACTGCGCCATGCCAGCACCGAGCCGCAGCCTACCGCTGCGGCGCTGGCCCACTGCCAGGGCATGCCCAGCCCGGCGTGCGCTACCAGCGCGGCCGCAGCCAGCCCGGTTGACAGCATGAGCAGGTAGAAGGTGCCGGTAATCAGCTCTGCCGCGATCAGTGCGCCTGCAGCCAGCCACCAAAGTGTTGAATCAGCCATATTCGCCTTCACCGTGTTGCGACCACGCCATTTTCAGGCGAAAGCCCGGCGCAAGAACTCAGGCATCCGGATTAGTCCTTACACTTCGCGCCAATTTTGAATATTTAGCCTGCGACCCCGGAGCCCACCATGAAATTTCGCTTCCCCATTGTCATTATTGACGAAGATTTCCGTTCTGAGAATACATCCGGACTGGGTATTCGGGCGCTGGCGCACGCCATTGAATCAGAAGGTTTCGAGGTGCTAGGTGTCACCAGCTATGGTGATTTGAGCCAGTTTGCCCAGCAGCAAAGCCGTGCCAGCGCGTTTATTTTGTCGATTGACGACGAGGAATTCACGCCGGGGCCGGATCTGGACCCTGCCGTGTTGAACTTGCGCCACTTCATCGAGGAAGTCAGGCGCAAAAACCTCGATGTGCCGATCTACATTTACGGGGAGACCAAAACCTCGCGGCATTTGCCCAACGACATCTTGCGTGAACTGCACGGTTTCATCCACATGTTCGAGGACACGCCCGAGTTTGTCGCCCGCCACATCATCCGCGAAGCCAAAAGCTACCTTGAGGGTGTGCAACCGCCCTTTTTCAAGGCACTACTGGACTATGCCGAAGACGGCTCGTATTCATGGCATTGCCCGGGTCACTCGGGTGGCGTGGCTTTCCTGAAGAGTCCGGTGGGCCAGATGTACCACCAGTTTTATGGCGAAAACATGTTGCGCGCCGATGTCTGCAACGCGGTGGAAGAACTCGGTCAGTTGCTCGACCATGACGGAGCCATTGGCAAAAGCGAGCGCAATGCGGCGCGCATCTTCAACGCCGACCACTGCTTTTTTGTCACCAA
>DAOSLL010000137.1:0-8307 GCA_035368905.1 Rhodoferax sp. | reverse complement strand
ACCCTTTACTGTGGCGTCTGTGCAGGGCGAATCTGCTACGCTCAAACCAATGAGCCCCCACTCGCACCCAACCACCATGCGTCCTGGCGCAATCGTCTTGTTGCTGTCTTTGCTGCTGGGCCTGCAGCCGATCACCACCGATCTGTATTTGCCCGCCCTGCCGGTACTGACCGTCGGCTTTGCCGCGCCAATGGCGCAGGCGCAACTGACTCTGACCGCCCTGCTGCTGGCCTTTGGCGGCTCGCAATTGGTCTGGGGGCCGCTGTCTGACCGCTATGGCCGTCGGCCAATCTTGCTGATCGGCATGGCCGCCTATGTGCTGGCGGCGGTGGCCAGCGCGCTGGCACCAAGCATGCTCTGGCTGATCGTCTGGCGCACTGTGCAGGGTGCGGCGATGGGTGCCGGGGTGATGTGTGCGCGCGCCATCGTGCGTGACTTGTATGCCCCGGCGCAGGGCGCGCGTGTCATGAGCAAGGGCCTGAGCGGGCTCGGCGTGATTGCCTGCCTGAGCGCGCCCCTGGGTGGCTTGCTGACCGACTGGCTGAACTGGCGCTTTGCCTTGCTGGCGCTGAGCGTCTTTGGTGCTGCCACACTGGCCGTCGTGGCGTTGCGCTTTACTGAAACCGTGCGGCAAAAAAACCCGCATGCGCTGCAGGCAACAGCCTTGCTGGCAACCTGGCGCCAGATACTGCGGCATCCGACGTTTTGGGCCTTTTCAGCCCTGTCGGGCGCCTCGTATGGTGGGCTGTTTACCTTTCTGGCAGCATCATCATTTGTCTTCACCGGCGTGCTGGGCCTGAGCAAAACCCAGTATGGGCTGGTGATGTTCGTCAATTCGCTGGCCTATATCGCTGGCACCTTTGTCTGCCGGGCCTGGCTGTCACGCTACGGGGTGCGCCGCAGCGTGGCGCTGGCCGCTGTCCTGACCCTCACCGGCGGCACGCTGATGGCGCTGCTGACGCTGGCCGGTTTTGTCAGCGTGACCGCCATCATGCTGCCACAAATGCTGTTCATGATCGGCCATGGCATCCACCAGCCCTGCGGCCAGAGTGGTGCAGTCGGGCCGTTTCCGCAAGCCGCCGGGGCGGCCTCTGCGGTGAATGGCTTCTTGATGATGCTCTGCGCATTTGCCATGGGCTGGTGGCTGGGTGCCCACATGGACGGCACGGTGCTGCCGCTGACCCTGGGTATCTGGTTCTGGAGCGCGCTGATCGCCACATCGGCCTGGACCCTGGTGCAACGGCATGGGGGTTGAACGGCGCTTTGGGGCAACAGCGCAGCATTGACATGGCAAAGTCGGCACCAAAAAGGGTTCCACTTGAGGTCATGACCAGGCTTCAACTGATTTTGAGAAATTTATTTACCATCAGCAATTTGGGGCAACTATCTGGCTTTGGCGGGCAGTCTTTCCCCGTCAATGCAGATTGCCCGTCAAATTTGAAAAGGGCAACATGGCTACACGCTGCATACTTTTCTTCGACACGATGTGGGGCTCGGCACTCGATAGGCCAGATGGGCTGCCTGAGCACTACCAACTAACGGCAGATCGCCAGTGCTTCGGCACAGCGGATGCTGTCGTTTTCCACATTCCGCAATGGCGTTACGGTCATGGCGAATCAATGCCCGGCAAGCCGCCTGGGCAGATCTGGGTCGCCTGGTCGATGGAATGCGAAGAAAACTACCCATTGCTGCGCGATGCAGCGTTCATGCGCCATTTCGATTTCAGCATGACCTATCGGTTGGACTCCGATTTCCCGGTGACCTATGTCAGTCAATCACTTGATACCGCCTTGCGAGCGCCTGGGCAGGTCAGTCCATCGCAAGGCCTGGTCGCTGCATTTATTTCCAGTCCTTACAACCGCAGCGGCCGGCAAGCATATTTCCAGGAATTGGCACGCTGGCTATCGATTGACTCTTACGGCAAATTTTTGCGCAACCGCACTTTGCCAGCAGATGTCGGGCAGGCAAGCAAGCTGACCACCCTGGCTGGCTACAAGTTCACGCTGGCCTTTGAAAACGCCTGTGCCAGGGATTACGTCACCGAGAAGTTTTTTGACCCGCTGACCGTCGGCTCAGTGCCAATCTACCTGGGTGCGCCGAACATCGCGGATTTCGCACCTGGAGAGCACTGCTATATCGACGTTCGTGATTTTGCCGATCCCCGCTCTCTCGCCCGCCATATCGAGCAGTTGGGTGCCGATGAAGCGGCCTATCGCCACTACCTGGACTGGAGACAGCAACCTTTCCGAAGTGGCTTTCAGGATTTGCTGGCACAGGCTGCCAGGCACCCGTTCGTGCGCCTGTGCGAGGGCATAGAAGCTCGCCTGGCGGCGCGCGCGTCAGCCAGTTGAGGCCCTGACCGACCTGGCAACACTGCAGGTCGCCGCTTGCAGTGCGCCGCTGCCAAGGCATCGACCGTGGGGGCCATGTCCAATTCCCGGCCAAATGACTGGGCTATGCGGACCTCTGGTCACTCACACGCGCACAGACCGTTGGCAATGCAGTTGAAGTTGCTGTGCTGATGGATGGAACAGCCTGCCACCGAAAGGCAGCGTTTTTCAGCCGCGCAAACTCAAGCATGTAGAATTTGCCCGGTCAGGAGAGCGTTGCCTTTGAAGCCACTTCAAGGCAGCCGCCGAAGGCGCAGAGTTGCTGATTGCAGCAGTTTGAACGCTCAGGCAAAAGGACTGACAAGCGTCTTTGAAGTCGCCCGACTTCTGACGTATCCCCACTGGAGAGAGGTAGCACCCCGCCACACAGCGCGGTGTCACCCACCGAAGGAGCAACCCGTTGGCCTGTGCCGCTGTTTCAAGTGGCCCGGCCCGGCGAATCTCTCAGGTAAAGCGGACAGCGGGGGCAGGCCATGGCATGGACGATGCGTTTGCGCCATGGCGTTTGATTTGCCCTTTGATTCGCTTGATCTGGAGTGCCCTGATGTCTGACTCACCTGACCCACTTTTGACCGTGCCGCTGAACGACTTGCACATCGCACTCGGTGCGCGCATGGTGCCGTTTGCCGGTTATGCCATGCCGGTGCAATACCCGGGTGGCCTGATTGCCGAACACAGGCACACCCGCACGGCGGCTGGCCTTTTTGACGTGTCGCACATGGGGCAGTTGCGCCTGGTCGGCCCCAATGCCGCTGCCGCACTGGAAACCCTGCTGCCGGTTGATGTGATTGACCTGGCCGTTGACCGACAGCGCTACGGCCTGTTGCTCAACGAAGCTGGCGGCATCATCGACGACCTGATGTTTGTCAACCGGGGCAGCGACATTTTTGTCATCGTCAACGGTGCCTGCAAGGCCGCTGACATCGCGCATATCCAGGCCAGCATCGGAGGGCGCTGCGAGGTGATCCCCGAGCCTGGGCAAGCCTTGCTGGCATTGCAAGGCCCGCTGGCGGTCCAAGCCCTGTCACGTTTGGCACCCGGCGTGGAAAAGCTGGTGTTCATGACCGGTGGCCACTTCAGGGTGCATGCCGGTCGCCAGGACATTGACGTGTTTCTGACCCGCAGCGGCTACACCGGCGAAGACGGCTTTGAGATATCGGTGCGCGACTCTGAGGCGCTGGCACTGGCCAATGCACTGCTGGCGCAACCCGAGGTCAAGCCGATTGGCCTGGGTGCGCGCAACTCGTTGCGGCTTGAAGCTGGCCTGCCGCTGTACGGCAATGACATTGATGCCACCACCACACCGGTCGAGGCGGGCCTGAACTGGGCCATGCAAAAGGTCCGCCGCGCAGGCGGCGCCCGCGCTGGCGGTTTTCCAGGCGCTACTAAAATACTAGCTCAACTGGCAGGCGGGACGGGCGCTGCAAGCCGAAAACGTGTTGGACTGGTGGCGCTGGAGCGGGTTCCGGTACGTGAACACACCGAGTTGCAGGACAGCCAGGGCAACCGGCTGGGCGAAGTCACCAGCGGCTTGCTGGGCCCGAGCATCGACAAGCCCATCGCCATGGCTTATGTACCGCCCGAATTTGCCGCACTGGGTACAAAAATCAATGCCATGGTGCGCGGCAAGCCGGTGCCGATGCAGGTTGCCGCCATGCCGTTTGTGCCAACCAACTATTTCCGCGGCTAGGCTGCGGCAATCAACTGCGCCATGCGTACCCGCGTGGCAATGACCCGTTTCATGCCATCACGCCCACTTTCACCCCCATCGTTTTTCCTGGAGACCCCCATGAGCATCAAGTACACCCCCGACCACGAATGGATCAAGATCGACGGCAACAGCGCCACCGTCGGCATCACGCACCACGCGCAGGACGCTTTGGGCGACGTGGTGTTTGTCGATTTGCCCGAAGTTGGCAAGACCTATGCCGCCCGCGATGCCGTTGCGGTGGTCGAGTCGGTCAAGGCGGCAGCAGATGTGTACATGCCCGCCAACGGCGACATCACCGAGGTCAACGAGGCCCTGCGCGCCGACCCGTCGCTGGCCAATTCCGACCCGCTCGGTGCGGGCTGGTTCTTCAAGATGCTGCTTGCCAACCCGGCTGAGCTCGATGCCATGATGGATGAGACCAGCTACACCAGCTACGCCGCTGACGCGCACTGACAAACCGCTGTGCCGCCAGCTTGACAACCGGATGCGCTGCCAGCGTGTTCATGCCTAGGAGCCTGTCGGACTTATGGATCGAACAGCGAAAATCGACCCCAGCGAGCACAGTTTGCGCCGGATTTGCAGGCCCATAGCCCCGCTATGGGTCAAAAAGCCGGTGCAAAATGGGCCGCTGCGGTCGATTTGCAGCCGATGTTCCATAAGTCCGACAGGCTCCCAGAGCACCTGATCTGCCAGCACCGGTTCGGGCAGGGCCTGTCGAAGCCCGGTTCCATTGATTGTTTCGCCCGCCTTGCGACAGGCCCCGGGCAAACGCCTGATTGAAATGCCATGACCATGCCCCACACCCCAGCGCTTGCCGACCTGGAAAACCCGTCGGAATTCATCGCCCGCCACATCGGCATCGACGCGGCTGAAGAAGCCCTCATGCTGCAAGCCGTCGGCGCGCCGTCGCGCCAGGCGTTGATGGATGAGATCGTGCCGCCGTCGATTGTGCGCAGCCGCCCGATGGACATTCCGTCGGCCATCACCGAGGCCGCTGCGCTGGCCGAGCTCAAGGCCATTGCGGCAAAAAACCAGGTGTTCAAAAGCTTCATCGGCCAGGGCTATTACGGCACCCACACGCCAGGCGTGATCCTGCGCAACATCCTGGAAAACCCGGCCTGGTACACCGCCTACACGCCGTACCAGGCCGAAATAAGCCAGGGCCGGATGGAAGCCCTGGTCAACTTTCAGACCATGGTCACCGACCTGACCGCCTTGCCAATGGCCAATGCGTCGATGCTCGACGAAGCCACGGCAGCGGCCGAAGCCATGACACTGGCGCTGCGTGCAGGCAAGTCCAAGTCCAGCACCTTTTTTGTCGATGACGAGGTGTTGCCACAAACGCTGGAGGTGATCAGAACCCGCGCCGAGCCGCTGGGCATCAGCGTCAAACTTTGCCAGGGCGATGAGGCACTGGCACAAGACAGCTTTGCCGTGCTGCTGCAATACCCCGGTGTCAGCGGCGTGGTGCGTGACGACCGGGACTGGATCAAGGCCTACAAAGCCCGGGGCGGCCTGGTCATCATGGCCGCCGACCTGCTGGCCTTGACGCTGCTGACCCCGCCCGGTGAACTCGGTGCCGACATTGCCATTGGCAGCAGCCAGCGCTTTGGCATGCCGATGGGCAACGGTGGCCCGCACGCCGCTTACCTGGCGTGCCGCGATGAATTCAAACGTGCGATGCCGGGCCGTCTGGTCGGGGTAAGCGTCGATGCCTATGGCAACCCGGCTTACCGGCTGGCACTGCAAACGCGCGAGCAGCACATCCGGCGTGAAAAAGCCACTTCCAACATCTGCACGGCGCAAGTGCTGCCAGCCGTGATGGCCAGTATGTACGCCGTTTATCACGGCCCGCAAGGCCTGCAGCGCATCGCCCGGCGCGTGGCCCGGTTGACCGCCGTGCTGGCAGCAGGTTTGCAGCAAATGGGCTACACCCTGCACCACGGCAGCGCCTTCGACACGCTCACCGTGAACACCGAAGAAGCTACAAATAAAATAGCTGCCAACGCTACTGCAGCAACGGCTAACCTGCGATTTGCTTCAAAAACCACATTGAGCATATCGCTTGACGAGACCAGCACGCGCGAGGACATCGCGCTGCTTTGGTCATGCTTTGCCAAAGACGGCCAGAGCCTGCCGCAACTGGCAGCGCTGCAAGACCGTGTCAGCGACCTGCTGCCCGCTGCCCTGCTGCGCAGCAGTGCCTATCTGAGCCATCCGGTGTTCAACAGCCACCATTCTGAGACCAGCATGCTGCGCTACATCCGCCGCCTGAGCGACTTTGACCTGGCGCTCGACCGCAGCATGATTCCGCTGGGCAGTTGCACCATGAAACTCAACGCCACCAGCGAGATGCTGCCGATCACCTGGCCAGAGTTTGCCGACATTCACCCGTTTGCCCCGGCCGAACAGCGCCGTGGCTACCAACTGCTCGATGATCAACTGTCGGCCTGGCTATGCCAGGCCACCGGTTATGCCGGTGTCAGCTTGCAGCCCAACGCCGGCAGCCAGGGCGAATACGCCGGCATGCTGGCGATTCGCGCCTTTCACGCCGCGCGCGGCGAAGCCCACCGCAATATCTGCCTGATTCCGAGCAGCGCGCACGGCACCAACCCGGCCAGCGCCACCATGGTCGGCTTCAAGGTGGTGGTGACCGCCTGCGACCAACAAGGCAATGTCGATATGGCCGACCTGAAGGCCAAATGCGAGCTGAACAGCGCAAATCTGGCCGCCATCATGATCACCTACCCAAGCACCCATGGCGTGTTCGAGACCAGCGTGAAAGAGCTGTGCGCGCTGGTGCACAGCCACGGCGGGCGGGTGTATGTCGATGGCGCTAACATGAATGCGCTGGTCGGCCTGGCCGCCCCCGGCGAATTTGGTGGCGATGTCAGCCACCTGAACCTGCACAAGACATTCTGCATTCCGCACGGCGGCGGTGGCCCCGGTGTCGGGCCGGTCTGCGTGGTGGCAGATCTGCTGCCCTTTTTGCCGGGACATGTGACCGCCTTGCTAGCGTCACCAGCACCGCTTGCAGCGGGAGGTGCAGTTGCAACGCCTGATGCGCTTGGGCTGCCTGCGCAAGAGCACCGGAACGTGGGCTGCGCGGTGGGAGCCATATCTGGCGCCCCGCTGGGCAATGCAGCGGTGCTGCCAATCAGTTGGATGTACTGCCGCATGATGGGCGCAGACGGACTCAAAGCCGCCACCGAAGTCGCGATTCTGAGCGCCAACTACATCAGCGCCCGCTTGTCTGGCCATTACCCCACGCTGTACACCAGCGCTCCGGTTGACGGCAAGCCGGGTCGGGTGGCACATGAGTGCATTCTGGATTTGCGCCCACTCAAGGACAGCAGCGGCGGCACCCTTGGCATCAGCGCCGAAGATGTCACCAAGCGGCTGATGGACTATGGCTTTCATGCGCCGACTTTGAGCTTTCCGGTGCCCGGCACGCTGATGGTTGAGCCGACCGAGAGCGAAACCCTCGACGAACTCGACCGCTTCATCAACGCCATGATCGCCATCCGCGCCGAAATCGCCCGGGTCGAGCGCGGCGAGTGGCCGCAGGACAACAACCCGCTGAAAAATGCCCCGCACACCGCCGCCGCATTGCTCGGTGAAGTGTGGGACCGGCCGTACCCGCGTGCGCTGGCGGCTTTTCCGGTGGCCAGCCTGAAGCACAGCAAATACTGGCCGCCGGTTGGGCGCATTGACAACGTTTATGGCGACCGCCATCTGTTTTGCTCTTGCGTGCCGGTTGGGGAGTAGTGGCAGGAAACAAGCGTCTGGGGGCGACATGGCGACGGTGAAATCCAATGCATTGCCGCCGAGTTTGTCGAGTTGGTGCTCGAACATCAATTCTGATGGTGAATTTGGAGCCTTGAATGAACAGAATCACACTCAAACCAGGCATGCGGGGCGGCAGACCTTTTTTCGCGGGCTGCCCATCACGGTATATGACGTTCTATCCATGTTGTCGAGCGGGATGACGCAAGAAGAAGTTCTGACTGATTTTCCTGAATTGATGGCGGAAGATATTCTGTCTGTGCTGGCCTATGCAGCAGACCGGGAGCATCAGGTTTGACTTGGCATGGCATCTGCGTCAGCTAAAGACGTATGGCAAAAAGCCAAAGATGATCCTTGATTCCTCGGTTGGACGCGCCCGAGTGGGCCGCTGGCGGCGCGTCTGGGTAGGGCGAAAGCCGC
>DAOSLL010000136.1:0-8323 GCA_035368905.1 Rhodoferax sp. | reverse complement strand
GCCGCCACCAGCGATTTAGCTGGCGGTGCAGTATTGCCCGGCTCGGCCCTTGCCGACTGCACCGCCTTGCCTGGCAGGAACAGGGTGACTTTTTGTCCGGGCTTGAAGGCAGCAGATGCAGCCACCTTGTTCCATTCGGCGAGCGCTGCAACACTGACGCCGTAACGCAGCGCCAGCGAGGCAACGGATGCTTTTTTGCCGGCTGTCACCTGCAACTTGCGCAGCACCAGCTCAGGTGCCAGCGACAACTGGCCATTGTCGGCCACATGGTTGCTGACATCGGTATCGATGCCGTTGGTGCGCCTGACCATCAGGGTCGAGCCAGCCCGCACCATCATGCGCGGCGGAATCTGGTTGACCGCACGCAGTTCGGCCTCGTCCATGCCAACCCGTTGTGCTGCGTCTGAAACCTTCTGCGTGGTGGGGCAAACCCAGGCGGTCCAACTGGCCAGTCGGCCACCGGTATAGGCCTCCAGGTTGCTCTGAAATCGCGCGGCGTTATCCCATGGCAACAGGATTTGGGAGGTGCCTGCGGCCAGCAGTACAGGTTTGGAGGCTGATGGGTTCAATGCCCGAAAGTCCTCCAGCGACACTTCGGCGAGTTTGGCGGCTACCGTCACATCCATGTCACGCTTGATATCGACGGTCTGGAAAAAAGGGTGGTTCTCGATCAACGGCAACTTGACATGCATCGCCGCAGGACTTGCCACAATGTTCTTGACTGCCTGCAGTTTGGGCACATAAAACTGGGTTTCCATTGGCATTTTCAGCTCGGTGTAGCGAATGCCCAATCCGGCTTTCTGGTTCTTGGCAATGGCCCGGCCAACGCTGCCTTCGCCCCAGTTGTAGGCGGCCAGCGCCAGATGCCAGTCGCCAAACATGCCATAGAGCTTTTGCAGGTAGTCCAGCGCTGCCCTGGTCGAGGCCAGCACGTCGCGCCGGTCATCGCGAAACATGTTTTGCTTGAGCTCGAAAGTCCTGCCGGTGGCTGGCATGAACTGCCACATGCCGGTGGCATGGGCGCTTGATACGGCCTGCGGGTTGAAGGCGCTCTCGATGAACGGCAGCAGCGCCAGTTCGGTTGGCATGTTGCGCTGTTCCAGTTCTTCGACCACATGGAACAGGTACTTTCTGCCGCGCTCGGTCATGCGTGCAAAGTAATCTGGGTGGCTGCTGTACCACTGCTCGCGGTCGCGCACCAGTTCGCCTTCGAGGTCGGGCATGGCAAAGCCGCGCCGGATGCGGTCCCAAATGTCAACCGGTGGCGTCAGCGGGTGCACCGCCTGCGCATCCAGCCGCATCGCAGGCAATGGGCGCAAACCGCCGAGCGGGTAAACCGGCGGCCTCAGGCCCGGCCGATTGGGGTCACCCGACCAAGCGGGCGCGCTGCCGTCAGACTCGCTGCCAATCAGATAGGGCCTTTCGTCACTGCCCCGAGCACCGGGGCTGGCACAGCCCGACAGCCACAGGGTCATCAGCAACAACAGAAGAACGGACAAATTTTTCAAAACTGGTTTTTCCAAGTTCGCAGGGCCGCAAAAACGCTCACCGGGTTGTGCGCGTTCGGGTCAAACTGGCGGATTGATGCAGCGACGCTATCGATGTGCGTGCGCAAAAAAGGATTGATGGCCTTTTCAAGCCCAATCGTGGACGGCAGCGTTGGCAACTGCTGCAACCGCAGCGCCCGCACCCGTAACTGGTAAGAAACCAAGGCCTGGTTGTCGGGCTCAACGGCGCGCGCAAAAACCAGACCGCTGGCGGTGTACTCGTGTGCACAGCAGACCCGGGTGTCGTCTGCAAGCGCTGCCAGCCGGGTCAAGGAGTTCAGCATCTGGGCCGGGGTGCCCTCAAACAGGCGCCCGCTGCCGGCGCTGAACAGCGTGTCACCACAAAACAATATAGCGGCCTGCCCGGCAGGCTGCAGCAGATAGGCAATGTGCCCGGCAGTATGACCAGGCACATCCAGCACCTCACACGACAAGTCCAGTGCCTGGATCACATCGCCGTCCTGCAACCGGGTAATGGGCTCCGGCATGCGTTCGCTTTTGGGGCCAAACACCTCGGCGCCGGTAGCCTGGCGCAGCACACTTACCCCGCCAGTGTGGTCGCCATGGTGGTGCGTGACTAAAATCGCCGCCAGATTCAGCCCCTGGCGTTGCAGCGCATCGAGAACCACCTCAGGGTCGCCGGGGTCAACCACCAGGGCGCGCTGCCCGTCGTGCAGCATCCAGATGTAGTTGTCGTCGAAAGCAGGTAGTGGAATTAACTTCATGAGCGATCAAATTATAGGTTTGCACCAGTGGCTGGCCAGCCCACCGGGGCAGTACCTGCTGGATTGGGAGTGCGCGCAGATGGCCGAGACGGTGGCCAACCTGTTTGGCTACCATGCTTTGCAACTGGGTTTGCCCGAACTCGACGCGTTGGCGTCCAACCGCATGCCGCACCGCTGGCTGGTCACCCAGAGCAGCTTGTCGGCCGATCTGTCGCAACTGGGCGCAGGCCCGCGCGCTGCGCTGGTGAGCGACTTTGCAGCCCTGCCGTTTCCGGCCAACAGCCTTGATCTGGTGATATTGCCCCATGCGCTGGAACTCAACCCCGACCCGCATGGTGTGCTGCGCGAAGTAGCGCGGGTGCTGGTGCCCGATGGGCGGGTGGTGATTTGCGGCCTCAACCCCTTGAGCCTTTGGGGGTTTCGCCAGAGCCGGGCGCATCTGTACCGCCGTTTTGGACTGGGTCGCCGGTTTTTGCCCGAGGCTGGCGAATTCATCGGCTACCTGCGCTTGCGTGACTGGCTCAGTTTGCTCAATCTGGAAATCGAGAGCGGGCATTTTGGCTGCTGGCGACCGGCCTTTTCCAGTCAGGCCTGGTTGCAGCGCTTTGGCTGGATGGACGCGGTGGGTGGCCGCTGGTGGCCGATACTGGGGGCTGTCTACTTTATTGTGGCGGTCAAGCGGGTGCGTGGCATGACCTTGCTCAGCCCCGGCTGGAAGGTCTCCAGGCGGCTTGGAAATGCTCCCGTTTCTGTAGCTAACAGCGCAGGTAGTACAAGGGCTACAGGCCAAAATGATCTATGAAAACAAGTCTTGAGGACATATTGCGTGAATGCCATTGAAATTTACACCGACGGTGCCTGCAAGGGCAACCCCGGCCCCGGTGGCTGGGGTGCATTATTGACATCGGCCGGTAGCCAAAAAGAACTGTTCGGCGGCGAAATGGGCACCACCAACAACCGCATGGAAATGATGGCGGTGATCGAGGCCTTGTCAGCGCTGAAGCGGCCCTGCCAGGTGACGCTGCATGTGGACAGCCAGTATGTGCTCAAGGGCATGACCGAATGGTTGCCGGGCTGGAAAGCACGCGGCTGGAAGACCGCAGCCAAGGAACCGGTGAAAAACGTTGACCTGTGGCAGCGCCTTGATGCGCTGGTGAACGGCGGCCAGCACCAGATTGAGTGGCGCTGGGTACGTGGCCATAACGGCGACGCTGGCAACGAGCGTGCCGACCAGTTGGCCAATCGGGGCGTTGAGCTGGCACGCCAGCAGCGTTGACCGATCAGGCGCTGCCTGCCCCAGGGCAGTGCGCCGGGTACAGCCTCAGTGCAAGGTTTGCTTCGCCGCTGGCAGGTCGTGCCCCGGTGCCAGCTTGAAAAACCCGGTTCCGGCGGTGCCGCTGCCAATTTCTGCCTCGGTTGCCTCGCGCACCGCGCGCACCCGCAGGGTCAACAGCAGGGCGATGCCTGCTAACGGGTGGTTGCCGTCGAGCACCACATGCTCCGGGTAAACGTCGGTCACGGTGTAGATGGCATCCTGCGGTGTATCCGGGCTGCAGCCCGAAGGCAGCGCGCTACCCTCAAAAATCATGCCTTCTTCAAGTTCATCCGGAAAAAGCCTACGCGGCTCCAGAAACACCCTTTGTTCGTCGTATTCACCAAAACCCTGCTCGGGTTCGATGTGCAGGTTGACGGTACTGCCGGCGCTGCAGCCTTGCAGCGCGTCTTCAATGACCTGGAACAAATCATCGCCACCGACAAGAAACTCTACCGGCTCGTCGAGCACGTCAAGTTCTTCGCCCAGAGTGTCCATGAGCGTCCAGCTTAAAGCAGCCACGCATTGTTGAGTGATTTTCATACCTAGAATTGTCGCAGTTTGAAAAGGCCCGGGTTCCCCGCAGTTTTCAAACGATTTGGAGAAATCAATGGATGTGACACAAGCGCTGCCCCTGCTCGGCGGCATCAGCCCGCAGCTTTTCATGAAACGGCATTGGCAAAAGAAGCCGCTGTTGGTGCGCCAGGCGGTGCCCGATTTCAAGCCCTTGCTCAACCGCACCGAACTGTTTGAACTGGCCGCCAACGAAGATGCCCAAACCCGCATGGTGATTGGGCAGCCCGGCAAAAAGCCAGCCTGGCAATTCAAACAGGGCCCGTTTCCGCGCAAGGCCCTGCCGCCTTTGAAAACACCGGGCTGGACGATTCTGGTGCAAGGAGTTGACCTGCATGTTGAATCGGTACACCAGTTGATGAACCAGTTCCGCTTTGTGCCTGATGCCCGGCTGGATGACCTGATGATCAGTTATGCCACCGATGGCGGGGGGGTCGGGCCGCACTTTGACAGTTATGACGTGTTCTTGCTGCAGGCGCATGGGCGCCGACGCTGGCGCATTGGCCGGCAAAAGGACCTGAGCCTGGAGCCCGATGTGCCGCTGAAGATTTTGACCCACTTCGTGCCGGAAGAAGAATTTGTGCTGGAGCCAGGCGACCTGCTTTATTTACCGCCAGGCTATGCCCATGACGGCATTGCCGAGGGCGAGTGCATGACCTATTCGATCGGCTTTCGCATTCCCAACCGGGCCGAACTCGCGCGTGAACTGTTGCAGCGCGTGGCCGAAGACGCGCAGGACGAGGTCGGTCTGGCACTTTACAAGGATCCGAACCAGGTGGCGGTGGAGCAGCCTGCCGAGATACCGTTGCAACTGCTGGCATTTGCCCAAAAGGCGGTGCAAGCTGCCTTGACCGAGCCGCACGCGTTTGCCCGTGGGCTGGGCGAATACATGACCGAGCCCAAGCCAAATGTCTGGTTTGACACCCACGAACTGACTGAATCAGACAGTCAACTGAAGGGGCTGGGGGTGCGTCTTGACCGGCGCAGCAAGATGCTGTTTGATGACCGGCATATCTTTGTCAACGGCGAGAGTTTCACCGCTTCCGGCAAAGATGCCGCGCTGATGCGCAGTTTGGCAAACCAGCGTTTTCTGCCGGCCAAAGACCTCAAAAAGCTCAGCGCACAGGCTTTTGACCTGGTGCAAAGCTGGGCGCAAGCGGGTTGGCTGCACGGGTTTTGACGCGTAAGCACAACGCTTGGGCCGCGTCAAGCGTGAATACCATCAGATACCAAACTATAATCGGGGGTCTGGGCAGACCGCGTTTTGCATGTTTGCTTGGTCTTTGCAGGCATCTGCAAAAACAATTTCCGGAAAATGTCCTTTTGTCCTTTTGTCTTTTTTATTGGGTAAATCAAATGAATAAATCTCTCGTTTTGGCCGCTGTTATCGCTGCTGCTGCTCTGGTTGCTTGTGGCAAGAAAGCAGAAGCTCCTGCACCTGCCCCGGCACCTGTTGCTGCACCTGCACCTGCCGCTGCCGCATCTGTCGTTGAAGCCGCTACTTCTGCTGCCACCGCTGCTGCATCGGCCACCACCGCTGTTGCTTCTGCTGCTGATGCCGCTGGCGATGCTGCCAAGAAGGCCGTTGACGCTGCTGCTGATGCCGCCAAGAAGGCCGTTTCCAAATAATTGGACCGCTGACCTGCTCAAAAAAAGCCACCTTCGGGTGGCTTTTTTTATTGCTGCGCAGGAGGCGGCTCGCTGCGATCGCCCCTGACCACAAACACAGGCAGCACCCAGGGTGTTGGTCTGGCGCGACAGGCAGCCGCCATAATCAAGGGTTTTGATTTGTTACCCAAAGATTGAAGGTGAACCCACATGCTAGCAATACTGTCCATTGTCTTTGTGCTCGCGTATGCCGCGATTGCGTTAGAGCACCAAATAAAAATCAACAAATCAGCCTCGGCCCTGATTGGTGCCGGGCTGCTTTGGACCATCTACGCCATGATGGGGTCGGATGTCAAACTGCTCGAAGAGCATCTGGGTGCCTCGCTGATGGGCACCGCGCAAATCGTGTTCTTTTTGATGGGGGCGATGACGATTGTCGAGGTGGTCGATGCCCACAACGGTTTTGTTGTGATCACCTCACGCATCAAGACCACCAAGCTGTCTACCCTGATGTGGATGGTCGGCTTTGTGGCCTTCTTCCTGAGTTCCATTCTGGACAACCTGACCACCACCATCGTCATGGTGTCGCTGATGAAAAAGCTGCTTGACCAGCGTGAAGACCGGCTGTTTTTTGCCGGCATCATTGTCATCGCAGCCAATGCTGGCGGGGCCTGGACCCCGATTGGTGACGTGACCACCACCATGCTGTGGATTGGTGGCCAGATCACCACGCTGTCCATCATGAAGTCGCTGTTTTTGCCTTCGCTGATCAACCTGCTGGTGCCATTGACAGTGACGGCTTTCATTTTGAAGGGCAAGCCGGTGATCGCCCCGGCGCGTCAGGAAGATGGTCGCGGCCTGACCGCTACCAGTTTCGAGAGCAGCCTGATGTTTTTCATGGGCATGGCGATTCTGGTGATGGTGCCGGTGTTCAAGACCATCACGCACCTGCCGCCGTTTCTGGGCATCCTGTTTGGTGTGGGAATTTTGTGGCTGGTCGGCGACCTGCTGCACAGCGACAAAACCGATGAGGACAAAAACCACCTGACGATTGGGCACGCGCTGTCCAAAATCGACATGAGTTCGGTGGTTTTCTTCATCGGCATTCTGCTGGCCGTGGCTTCGCTGGAGCACACCCACATTCTGGGTTCATTGGCCGAGTGGCTGGACAAAACCGTTGGCCGCCAGGATGTCATCGTCATCATCATTGGCCTGGTCAGCGCGGTGGTGGACAACGTGCCACTGGTGGCGGCCTCAATGGGCATGTACAGCCTGGCGCAATACCCGCCCGACAGCTTCTTGTGGGAATTTATCGCCTATTGCGCTGGCACTGGCGGCTCGATTCTGATCATTGGCTCAGCGGCCGGTGTCGCCGCCATGGGGCTGGAAAAAATCAACTTCTTCTGGTACATGAAGAAGATCAGCGGCCTGGCCCTGATCGGCTATTTTGGCGGTGCCATCTGGTATATCGTGGAAATGCGCCTGTTCCCTCATTGAACCTCGATGAAGCCTGCTGTTCTGGTGGCGCGTGCGGTTTTTCCGCAAGTTCTGGCGAACCTCGCCGAGCACTTCGAAGTCAGGTCCAACCAACTCGATGAAGTCTGGACGCAGGCGCAATTGATCAGCCAACTGCAGGGCAAGCAAGGCGTACTGACCACCGGCAGCGAACGCATTGATGCAGCGCTGCTGGTGGCCTGTCCGGGCCTGAAAATCTGCGCCAACATGGCCGTGGGTTTCAACAACTTTGACCTGGACGCGATGACCGCAGCCGGTGTGCTGGCCAGCAACACCCCGGACGTGCTGACTGACACCACCGCCGACTTTGGCTTTGCCCTGCTGCTGGCGACCGCCCGGCGCATGGCAGAAGCCGAGCATTTTTTGCGTGCTGGCTTGTGGAGCCGCTGGCGCTATGACATGTTCGCCGGGGCTGAAGTGCATGGCAGCACGCTGGGCATTCTGGGCATGGGCCGAATTGGGCGGGGCATTGCCCGGCGCGCCGCCCACGGCTTTGGCATGAAGGTGATTTACCACAACCGCAGCAGGCTCGACGCTGCCACCGAAGCCGCCTGTGCCGCGCGCTGGGTGAGCAAGAATGAATTGCTCAGCACCTGTGATCATCTGATGCTGGTATTGCCCTACAGCCAGCAGGCGCATCACGCGATTGGCGCGCCTGAGCTGGCGCTGATGAAGCCAACCGCCACGCTGGTCAATATTGCACGCGGCGGCATTGTGGATGACGCGGCGCTGGCAGCAGCCTTGCGGCAGGGCCAGCTCGCGGCAGCCGGGCTTGATGTGTTTGAGGGCGAGCCCGCAGTGCATCCGGACTTGCTGGCTTTGGCCAACGTGGTGCTGACCCCGCACATCGCCAGCGCCACTTTGGCCACCCGGCTGGCGATGGCCAACCTGGCAGCCGACAACCTGATTGGTTATCTGGTGCATGGCAAAGCGCTGACACCCTTGAACCTAGATTCCTCAGTTGACCGCTTGTTTTCATCTGTAAGTCCTCATGAATATTGACTTTTTCAGCTTCGATGGAGTTCACCCATTGGGTGACAGCG
>DAOSLL010000135.1:0-8366 GCA_035368905.1 Rhodoferax sp. | reverse complement strand
ATGTTTTCAATCCAAACAAAGCTGAAACAGTATTTGATACCCTAGATCGACAAGGTTTTTTTAGGGGAGGGCATCTGGTTCAGTTGCGCGGAGAATTGGGTCCTATTGGAAAAGAAGCTCTTGAAACCAAACTCAAAGCAATTCACTCTCGAATAGATGAAGATGAAGCGCTGAAAAGACTTCGTGTAAATTTGGCAAAGAATGCACAGACACAAGCACTTGTACAGTTGATTGAAAACCTATCAACAGTTGAAGTGGATTTTCTTCTTGAAAGAATTAAGCCAGCGAACCAAGCCAAATTTCGTCAAGCGCTTTGGCTTTACTATCTTCAAGATAACAAGGATGCAACCTCATACATCGAGTGCTACACGGAAAGTAAAGACGAACTACAACGAATCGAGGCATTGGCCGCCACTGCTGTTCCGCAGTGGACACAAGCTGTGGAGCTTTTCAATGATCGGTTTCTGGACATGCCCTTTACGCTCTCGGTCCCTAATCAGGTACAAGCGGCGCTTGGCAAAGAAAGTGCAAAACTAAGGTTCACATTTAAAGATGGCCCAGATACAGTCGAATGGTCACGTCAAGAAGTTAAGACTCTCAGCCAAGGCGAAAGGCGGGCGCTCTATCTTTTGAACTTCATCTTTGAAGTAGAGGCAAGAAAGCTACGCCAACAAGAAACTATTTTTATTATTGATGATATTGCAGACTCATTCGACTATAAAAACAAGCATGCAATAATTCAGTATTTATATGATATTGGCCAAATTCCATACTTTCGCCAAATAATTCTTACCCATAACTTCGACTTCTTTCGTGCACTTTCAGATAGTTTTGTTCATAGAGACAGATGTCTAATGACCAATCGCGGGCAGGTGAAAATTTGCCTCACCAAGGCTGATGGAATTAGCAACTACTTTATCGGCATGTGGAAAAACAATGTCGCAAATGATGATGGTATCTTGTGTGCAACCATCCCATTTACTCGAAATCTAATCGAGTACACCAAGGGTGAAGCAGATGCCGATTATTTGGAACTTACATATTTACTTCACTGGAAAGAACGCACTAGCGTAATTACCGTTGGCACGTATTTAGATATATATAATCGACTTTTTCGCACTGCACACGACACCAGTAGTACAGTGATTATAAAGGATTTGATTTTCACAAAAGCCGAGAGCATTTGTCAAAAGCTTAACCATGATGGTTTGAACTTGGCTGACAAAGTTCTGTTATCAATCGCAATACGTCTACGATCGGAAGTTTTTATGACCGAAGCACTTCGCGTCATCAAAAACGACGCAGGTTACTGGTGTCAGTCCAATAACCAATTTGGTGCTCTAATAAAGGAATTCAGTGCATTGGAGCCGACATCGCCAGCATTGCGAGTACTAGGCAAGGTAAGCGTTACTGTGAGCTCAAATATACATCTTAACTCGTTTATGTATGAGCCAATCCTCGATTTATCACTCGACCATCTTATTAAACTATATAGAGAAGTCGAGAATTTAACGTAGTTTTCAGCTTCAGGTCTCAATTCAGTCAACAGGACCCGAGTGTTCTATTCGGTCAACTCTGAATCAACCAATTGATAGCTTACGTAGATATTTGCGATTGCTAGCGACCTTACACCAACCATTACAAAAATCTGACTCTTCTCCGCTCTGATTTTGAGGAAATGCACATTTGTGTCCGTGTTGTTGATAGAGTGAGTCATTGCAAAGACACTACTTGCAGAAATTAGGTGTAAATCCTTGAATGTCTGGCCGCCCTGTATTTGAACATTGAATTGTTGAATGATGTACTAGGATCTATTTTTTTTTGGGGATGCACTATGAGAAGCATTATTGAAGAGGCAATTCGGAATCGCCGCTATCTGACATTTATCTACAAAGGTATCGCACGGCAGGTACAACCCGTAGCTGTCGGCGTTTCACGCGCTGGCAATGAAGTATTGCGTTGCTTTCAGACAAAAGGTGCGCACAACACCGATGGTCATGAATGGAATTTGTGTACCTTAAGCGAGATATCAGGTCTTGCGGTAACTGGAGAAAAATTCGGAGCGCCACCCCCGGGGTACAACCGCGGAGACAAAGGGATGGTCAAAATTTACGCTGAGCTTTAAGGTCGAAAACTACGAGAGCATCCCAAGTGAATACGGGACTCTCGGTGCAGTATTTAGGCGGGCTGGCACCATACTCGGTGCAAACATCGTATCGGCATCGTGACCAATTTCTACAACCTGAACACTTGGCGTCATGAGGCGTTAGAAAAAAAGCGGCCAGGATCGATTTACCAAGCAATTGCGTTTGCCCAGATGACCGATTGGCCGACAACAAACGAAAAAAGGAAACACGGACATGCATGAAATCATCTGCCCCCACTGCAACAAAGCATTCAAAATCGATGAGGCGGGGTACGCAGATATCCTGAAACAAGTGCGCGACGGCGCGTTCGAGCAGCAGTTGCATGAACGCCTTGAACTGGCCGAGCAAGACAAGCGCAATGCCGTCGAGCTGGCGCAGGTCAAAGTGGCTGGCGAAATGCAGAAGTCTGCTGTCGCCAAGGATTCCGAAATCCAGGAACTGAAAGCCAGGCTGGATGCGGCAGAGGTCGCGCGCAAACTCGCCATCACCGAGGCTCTCAGTGCGGTGCAAAAGGAACGTGACGCACTCGCCAACGAACTTCAGCAAGCCAAGCGCGACAGAGTAGCTGCGGCAGAACTGGCCGAGGCCAAACTCGCCAACGGGCTACAGAAAGCCGCAGCGGATAAGGATGCCGAAATCCAGGGGTTGAAGGCCAAGCTGGAGTCCACTGACGTTATACAAAAGCTCGCGATCACCGAAGCTGTGAATGCAGTCGAGCGGGAACGTGACGAGCTGAAGAACGGCCTGGCGCTGGCCGAACTTGAAAAGCAGCTCGCAGAAAAATCCCTCAAAGACAAGTTTGAGACGCAGATCAAGGATCGCGATGATGCGATAGAGCGCCTGCGCGACATGAAGGCTCGCCTGTCCACCAAGATGGTTGGCGAGACGCTGGAGCAGCACTGCGAGACGGAGTTCAACCGCATTCGCGCCACAGCGTTTCCGCGCGCCTATTTCGAGAAAGACAACGATGCGCGCACCGGCAGCAAGGGCGACTACATTTTTCGCGACCTGGACGAGTCAGGCACCGAAATCGTCTCCATCATGTTCGAAATGAAAAATGAGAACGACCGCACCAGCACCAAGAATAGGAACGAGGACTTTCTGAAAGAGCTGGACAAGGATCGCCTTGAGAAGGGGTGCGAATATGCCGTGCTGGTCTCCCTACTGGAGCCAGACAGTGAGCTGTACAACACCGGCATCGTGGATGTGTTCCATCGCTTCCCCAAGATGTACATCGTCCGCCCCCAGTTCTTTCTGCCCATCATCACGCTGCTGCGCAATGCAGCGATGAACTCGCTCAAGTACAAATCGGAGCTGGCGCTGGTCAGGGCGCAGAACATTGACATCACGAATTTTGAGGCCAGCCTCGATACCTTCAAGACCGCATTCGCGCGCAACTATGACCTGGCCTCCAACAGCTTCAAAAAGGCCATCGATGAGATCGATAAATCTATCGACCACCTGCAGAAAACCAAGGACGCACTGCTTGGCACCGACCGGAACCTGCGTCTTGCCAACGATAAGGCGCAAGACGTGACGATCAAGAAACTGACACGCGGCAACCCGACGATGGCAGCCAAGTTCGCCGAGCTTAAGAACCCTGGTCTTTCCGATGCCGAATGAGGCGTGTTGTGGCTGCCTGATGAGGGAGGCTTGATCGCGCTGAGCCGAGCCGCAGAGTGAATTGCTCTTATTGTGATAGCTGCTTGCGCACATTCCACAAGGGCTACAGCCTGTTTTGACGCTTACCTGCGCAGTCAAAGTGCGGGCGGGCGGGTGCTTGGCTTCTTGAGAAGGCAGTATGGGAAGTTTCACTTGCAGGTCAATGAGCAGAAAACTGATGTACCAGGGTTGGCAACCTGCCAGCGGCAATTGTCCAGCCCAAATCTGCCGTGTTGGCAGTGCCGGGTCGCCGGTGCTGGTGCTGGTCGAGCAAGGCATCCTGATTCCTCGCGATGAGCCAAAGCAGGCTGGTCAAGCGCTCCCGTGAAACTGAATGTTGGCTTCACATCGGCCATGCGACGGCCATATTTGCTATATTAATAATAGCTGCCAGCGCATATGTAATAAAGGTTAGAGGCCAATTTGTTATAAAAATGCTCAGACGCGGGCATGCTCGCCTGAGCGGTAAACCCAGCGCCACCGCCCGGCAGCCTCAAACCTGCCAGGCCAACCGCTGCGCCAGCCGCTCGAACGCCATGTCGGTCGCCACTGCCAGCAAACCCACCAGCACCGCACCCTGCAGCACATAGGCGGTATTGAAGCCGCTCAGGCCGACAATGATCGGCGACCCCAATGTTTTGGCCCCAACGGTCGAGGCAATCGCTGCGGTGCCAATGTTGATGATGACCGAGCTGCGCACCCCGGCCAGCCATACCGGCAGCGCCAGCGGTACTTCCACCTGCCACAGCACTTGCCGGGCGCTCAGGCCCATGGCGCGGGCCGATTCCAGCACCGCCTGCGGCACGCCAGCCAGCCCGGCCAGGGTCGCTTGCAGCACCGGCAGCAGCCCATACAAGGCCAGCGCGATCAGCGCTGGCAGTTCACCAAAACCGACCATCGGCACTGCCAGCGCCAGCACCGCAATCGGTGGCAAGGTCTGGCCAGTGGTGGCAATCGACTCCAGCATCGGTCGAAAGGCCTGACCGGCACGGCGGCTGACTGCCACCCCGGCGGCGCTGCCCAGCAGTGTGGCGGCGGCACTGGACACCAGCACCAGGGCGATGTGTTGCCACAGCAGGGTAGCCAGGGGCTCTTGCAGGTAAACCGGGCGTTGTTGTGCCGGAAACAAGGCGGCCATTACGGCGTGTAGGTGCGGCAAGCCGTAGCTCAGGGCCAGCAGCAGCGCCAGCACCCACAGCAGCCGGTCTTGCAACAGGCCTGCCCAGACACTGCGGCGCGCCGATCTGCCCGCCGACCTGTCCGCCACCATGACCGGTTCAGCCATGGCGCTCGGGCGCAAACACATCGGCAGCGTGCAGGCTGCCCAGCACGGTGTTGTGCGCGTCCACCACATTGAGCACCGCTACGCAGTGGGCTGCCAGGCTGGCCACGGCTTCGCGCAGCGTCGCGCTGTTGATCACGCTGGGGCTGCCGGGTGCTGCCGGGCCTGGCCGCACCAGCGCGGCCACCGGCTTGAGCGACAGCAGCTTGATGCCCAGGTCAGCGCGGCCAAAGAAATCGGGCACAAATTCACTGGCCGGTTGCGCCAGCAGCGCCAGCGGCGTGCCGATCTGCACCACGCGCCCCTGGTCAAGCAGCACGATCTTGTCAGCCAGCAGCAGGGCTTCGTCGATGTCATGGGTGACCAGCACAATGGTTTTGCCAAAGCTCTGGTGGATGCGCTTGAGTTCAAGTTGCAGCGCGGCGCGCGTCACCGGGTCAAGTGCGCCAAAGGGCTCGTCCATCAGCAGCACCGCCGGGTCGGCCGCCAGCGCCCGCGCCACCCCGATACGCTGCTGTTGCCCGCCGGACAACTGGTGCGGGTAGCGTTGGCGATACAGCGCTGGCTCCAGGTGAAACAGGGTCAGCAGCTCGGTCACCCGGTCGGCGATGCGCGCGGCAGGCCAGCCCAGCAGGTGCGGCACGGTGGCAATGTTGCGTTCAACGGTCCAGTGCGGGAACAGGCCGACCGACTGGATCGCATAGCCCATGCGGCGGCGCAGGTCGCGCACGTCAAAGCTGTAGATTTCGCGGCCTTCGAACAAAATGCGGCCGCTGTCGTGGTCGAGCATGCGGTTGATCAGTTTCAGCGCGGTGCTTTTGCCCGAACCTGACGGGCCAATCAGCACCACCAGTTCGCCCTTGGCAATGTGCAGGTCAAGCCGGTCAATCGCCAGCACGCCGTCATAGGCTTTGCTGACACCCTGAAAGTCGATCACCGCACAGCTCCGTTGGCTGCGGCGCTTGCCGTGCCATGGCCTGCCAGCGCCGTCAAACCCTTGAACAGCGCGTCGGCCAGCATCGCCAGCAGCACAATCGGCAACACACCCAGCAGCACCAGCTCATTGGCAGCGCTGAACAGGCCGTCAAACATCAGTGCCCCAAGCCCGCCAGCACCGACCAGCGCGGTCACCGCCGCCAGGCCAATCGTCTGCACCACAGCGGTGCGCAAGCCCGGCAGCAACACCGGCAGCGCCAGAGGCACTTCAATCTGGTAAAAAATCTGCCAGCCCGACAGGCCCATGGCCCGCGCGGCCGTGGTGGCCGCTGCGGGCACCTGCTGTAGCCCGGCCAGTGCTGATCGCACAATCGGCAGCAAGCTGTAGAGCAGCAGTGCCAGTACCGCCGGTGCCATGCCAACACCACTGATGCCAGCCTGCGCCAGCGCCGGATAGCGCGTTGCGGCCCAGGCCAGCGGTGCCATGAACAAGCCAAATAGGGCAATTGACGGAATCGTCTGGATGATGTTGAGCAGCGGAAACAACAGCCTTTGCAGAGCGCCAGAGCGGCTGCAACCCCAGGCCAGCGGCAAACCGAGCAGCACCGAGGGCAGGGTGGCAACGCTGACGATTTGCAGGTGGCGCAGCAGCGCTTGCCAAAATGCGTCGCTGCGGTTGGCGTATTCCTTCATGATCGACAAATCATCGCCGCAACCCAGCCAGATCATGACCATGCTCGGTGCTGCCACCAGCGCCAGCAGCGCCGCACGCCAGGCATCAGAGCGCTGGCTGTGGCTGAGCGCGTCCTGACACATCAGCCAGATCAGCGCCAGCAGGCTCCAGAATCCTGCCCCCAGCGAGGTGCGCGCCAGTCTGGATTCGGTTTGTGCGATCAAACTGGCATGCCCGCCCGCCAGCCAAAGCAGGCCAGCCAGCGTTAACGACATGGTCAACAGCAGCAGGGGCGTGAGCCAAGGCGGCGGATCAACAGCTTGACGCAAGGGCGGCGGCTGGCGTGACCGTGCCCGCAACCATGGCCAGGCCACCAGCGCCAGCATGGTCAACACTGGCAGCAGCGCTAGCGTCAGCCAGCCGCCGTGGGGCAGCAAGTCGGCCAGATACACCGGCTGGCCCGACAGCAGCCGGTTGGGTGCCACGCGCACCAGCGGCAAGGCCAGCGCAGCCCACAGGCACAGCGCGCTGCACAGGGCCAGAACCGGTTGCTGCGGCACGCCGATGTCGCTTTACTTGATGAAGCCTTTGCTGCGCAGGTAGTCGCCAGCGACCTTGCGCGCGTCAAGTCCTTCCAACTGAATCTGGGCGTTGAGCCGCTGCAGCGTCTCGGTCTTCATGGATCTGAAAATTGGCTCCAGCAGTTTGGCGATCTGCGGGTGGCGTTTGAGCACCTCGTCGCGAATCACCGGGGCCGGTGCATAAACCGGCTGCGCGCCTTTGGGGTCTTGCATGATGACCAGGCCCAGCGCAGCCACCGGGCCGTCGGTGCCATAGGCCATGGCGGCATTGACACCCGAGGTTTTTTCAGCAGCGGCCCGGATCGTGGCAGCGGTGTCGCCACCAGCCAGAATCAGGGTTTGCTCCGGGCGCAGCTTCAGGCCATAGGCAGCGGTAAAGGCCGGCATCGCATCCGCGCGCTCCATGAACTCGGCAGATGCGGCCAGCTTGAGTGGGCCGGGGCCGGCGGCAAATTTGGCCAGATCTTCGAGGGTGTGCAATTGATGCGTCGTGGCGATGTCCTTGCGCACCGCAATCGCCCAGGTGTTGTTGGCATTGGCCGGCTCCAGCCAGACAAGTTTGTTGCGCTCGAAGTCCATCTTCTTGACCAGCTCAAACCCGCTGCGCAGGCCGCGCCAGGCAGTGTTGCCTTCTTCACCGAGCATGAAGGCACCGTTGCCGGTGTATTCGGGGTAGATGTCAATTTCGCCGGCCAGCAGCGCGGTGCGCACCACCTTGGTGTTGCCGGTGGCGACCCGGTTGTCCACCTTGATGCCATTGGCCTCCAGTGCCAGCACGATGACATTGCCGAGCAGCTTGCCTTCGGTGTCAATTTTGGAGCCAACCCGCACCGCGGCAGTGGCTTGTGCCTGCGCTGGCGCGGTGGCAGCCAGCAGAACTGTCAGGCCAGCGGCCAGCAAAAGGGAACGTCTCAAGGTGATCGACATAGCTAAACCTCTCATAAAAAGTACATCAGTCAGGCTGTGCAGCCGCATGCTCGCAAGGAGTGGTGACTAGGATAAGGATGTGGTCAGAAATAACTTCGCCTACTTGCACCGGCGGATCTGGGCGCACAGCGTCGTTGCAAGACGCTTGTTTAGCCAGC
>DAOSLL010000134.1:0-8502 GCA_035368905.1 Rhodoferax sp. | reverse complement strand
TGCAGTTCCGGCAACAGGCAGCCCGCGGCAGGTTCGTCCAGGCCGGGACCAAACTGGGCGCCTGCGTCCTGCTCTGCTGAGGCGCCAACAACTGACAAATGGATATTGACCGCGCCCGCCGTGGCAGCCAATACCAGGCCATCATTGCTGGCATCCAGGCGCTGGGCATAGCGGCGCCAGCCGTCAATGGCCTCCTCAAAGTTGCCCATGACGGCAAAGGCAATGGCAGTGACACGCGCGGGCAACCAGTCAATCAGGAACCAGGCGCGGCGGGCATTGCTCAGCAAGACGGGGCTAACCGGCTGGAAGTGCGCGTTGCTTTGGTGCTGCCAGTAACGCACGACAAACTCGCTCAAACGGTACAGCACGGCCCCGGTAGGTCCCAGGCCAAACGCTGCCAGCACCGAAAACCAGATCAGCACACCAAACACGTGCCGGTGCGCAGCCAGCACAGAAAACTCAATCACCTTGGCAAGAATCGTGCTGCGCGGCATTTCGCGAATGTCGATGTGCTGCCAGTTGGCCAGCAAACGGATGGCGCGGGCATCGTCGTCTTCGGCCAGGGCATCGCGTATTTGGGTGAAATGCGAACTGAACTGACGAAACCCGAGCGAGGCATACAACACCAGCGCGCTCCAGAGCACGGCCAGCGACCAGCCGACAAAGGTGCCCAGCAGCCAGTAAACCAGCAGCGCCACCAGCGACGGACCACCTACAGCCAAGCTCCAGGCCAGCCAGCCATGAAAGGCCTTGCCGGTATCAAAATTCTGCGTGGACCAGCGCACCCAGGCACGCATGACGGCGTGGATGGTGTTTCCGCGCGCCAACGGCTTGGCCTGTTCCAGCAACAGGGCGAATAGGACCGAAATGAAGCTCATGCAATGATCATAGCGGTAGTGTCAGTCAGGCTATCAAAAACCGGTAAAAGTTGCGCAGCATGCCGGCCGTGGCACCCCAGATGAAGCGCTCAGTTGCACCATCAAGGTAGGGCATCGACAGCCACTGCCGCTGCAGGCCCTGCCAGTGCACTTGGTGATGGCGGTGGTTGGCCGGGTTCATGACGAACTGCAAGGGCACCTCAAACACGTCAGAAACCTCCTGGGCATTGGGCTTGAGCACAAAGCCTGGTGTGACCAGTGCCACCACCGGCGTGACGATGAACGCCGAACCCGTGGTGTAGATCGGCAACTGCCCCAGCACATCGACAAAACCGCTCTCAAGACCGACCTCCTCGAAGGCTTCGCGCAGCGCAGCGGCCGTGGCATCGGCATCATCGACGTCGCATTTGCCGCCAGGAAAGGCGATCTGCCCGGAATGGGTGGACATTTGTTCGGTGCGCTGCGTCAGCAAAACGGTGGGCTCATTGCGCATCACGATGGGGATCAACACAGCGGCCTGCATCGGTTGGCGGTCCATGAACTTGGGCTCAGAGCGCAGCTCCGGTTGCCAGGCCGGTGGCAATGCAAAGCGCGAACGCAATGCGTTGGGCCGCAGTTCGGTGACCGCAACCGCCGGCAAGTGGTTGTCCACGCGAAGCACTGGGACCGAACGTGGGTCAAGCATGGGCAATCTGGGTGTTGACATGACCTGGCTTGAAGTCCCAAAGTAAACAAATTGCAGGCGAAAAAAAACCGCCACTGCGTTCAGAAGGCGGTTTTTCTTAAGCGACTGACGTGTTACGCAGCAGCTACCGCCACCTTGCGGGTCGGCAGCTTTTCCTTGATGCGCGCCGACTTGCCGCTGCGATCGCGCAGGTAATACAGCTTGGCACGACGGACATCACCACGGCGCTTGACTTCAATGCTGGCAATCAGCGGGCTGTAGGTCTGGAAGGTGCGCTCGACACCTTCACCGCTTGAAATCTTGCGCACCGTAAAGCCGCTGTTGAGACCCCGATTGCGCTTGGCAATCACCACGCCTTCAAAGGCCTGCAGCCGCTTGCGAGTGCCTTCAACCACGTTGAGGCTAACGATGACGGTGTCGCCTGGACCGAAGTCGGGAATGGTTTTATTTAAGCGAGCAATTTCTTCTTGCTCAAGGATTTGAATCAGATTCATGAATGACCTCGAATGATCTTGCAAGCGCCAGCGCCAGAATTGGCACATGCCCGGATGTCAAACACCAAAGCGGCCCTGCAGAGGATCGGTTAACCCGCCATTATAGCGAGGCTAGCAAGGCTTCATCCTGGCGGGTTAGCCGACCTTGCGAGCGGGCTTGACCGATCAATTCCGGGCGCAGCCGCAATGTCAAGGCCAGACGCTGGTCACGCCGCCAGCGCTCAATGCGTTCATGGTGACCCGACAACAGCACCTCTGGCACACCGCTGCCCTGCCAGCTTTCCGGCCGGGTGTAATGCGGGCAGTCCAGCAAACCGTCCAGCAGTGGGTTGAAGCTGTCCTGCGCGTGGCTGTCGGCATCGTTGAGCACGCCAGGCTGCAACCGCGCAATCGCATCGAGCAGCGCCATGGCGGCAATTTCACCGCCAGACAGGACAAAATCACCAAGACTGATTTGCTCAGTGACGCAGGTGTCAATGAAGCGCTGGTCAATGCCCTCGTAACGCCCGCAAATCAACACCGCCCCCAAGCTGTTGGCCCACCGGCTAACCATGTCGTGGCACAGTGTTTTGCCGGTTGGCGAAAACAACAACACCGGTGCGCAGTCGCTGCGCTGCGCAAGAATGGTGGTCACGCATTGGGCCAGGGGTTCGGCCAGCATAACCATGCCAGGGCCGCCCCCGAAAGGCCGGTCATCGACACGGCGGTAATTGCCAGCGGCAAAATCACGCGGGTTGCTTAGTTTGACATTGACCTGACCGGACGCAAAAGCTCGCCGGGTTACCCCGGTGGCCAAAAAAGGGGCAAAAATTTCGGGAAACAGCGTGACGACATCAAATTGCATGACGTGGCACTTCGGATAGGGGCAAAAACACGCGACGCATTTGACCGTTGGATCTGGGCTGCAATGCCAGGCGCAAAGCGCGCCCTCAAACTAACCCGTCAGGGTCCATTTGAAATGTGGCAAGCCATACCACTGATTTGCAGCGCCGCAGTGAGCCCGAACTCGACGAGCAAAAGGGGGAAGTCATTGATGACCATGTTCTTAATAGTCGGCTTGCCAATCCACCAGAATCCGCCGCGCAGTCAGATCGACATCATCCACATAGACCGCGACAAACGGGATCATCCGCTCCAGCAGCTTACCTTCAGCCTCGTAGTCAATCAGCAGCACGGTTTGCGGACCGGTTGAGAGCAAATCACGCACTTGGCCCAGTAATTGGCCTTCACGGTTGATCACCTCAAGGCCGATCAGATCAACCCAGTAGTATTCGTCTTTGTGTGCCGTGGGGAAACTGGCTCGGGAAATGAAAATGCGCGCACTACGCAGGCTTTCAGCGGCATTTCTGTCATCAAACCCATGGGCACAGGCGACCACCGCATCAGAATGGGTTTTGGCTTCCTTGACGGCCAGTTTGCCAACGCCCGAAAAGGTTTTGGGACCTTTTTCGGCGGACAACAAGTACCAGCGTCTGGAAGAAAAAAGCGCCTCGGGATCGGCGCTGTAAGGCAGTACTTTGAACCACCCCTTGATGCCCCAGGCATCAGCTATGCGCCCAACTTCGATGGCATCTGCCGGCAGTTCGGCAGCTTCAAGGCCGGGCAACATAGACAGAAATCAAACTGTTTTTTCGGCAGCCTGGTTGACCAGCCGCTCCACGGTGGGGGAAGCCTGGGCACCGACACTGCGCCAGTAAGTCAGGCGATCCTGCGCTATGCGAATGCTCTCCTCGTTGGCCTTGGCGATGGGGTTGTAAAACCCGATGCGTTCGATAAACCGGCCATCACGACGGGTACGCTTGTCGGCAACGACAATATTGAAAAACGGGCGAGCTTTTGCGCCGCCACGGGCGAGTCGAATGACGACCATAATTTATCCTTTGGGTAGTGGCGTTTTATTTCCACGAAATTGGCACTTAGCCCGACGTTTGAGACACGCAACTTGACCACCAGGTCAGCGGCACGCCAGACAACCCAACATTATAGCCAGCAGAAAAATCATGCCAATCATCAGAGCCAGTCAGACCAGCGACCTAGACCAGATTACCGATATATACGCACACCATGTGTTGCATGGCACCGGCACTTTTGAAATTGCCGCGCCCAGCCGCGCTGAGATGGCCCAGCGGCGCGAGGACGTTTTGAGCAAACAACTTCCCTTTTTAGTGGCCACCGAAGGACAGCAAATACTGGGCTATGCCTACTGCAACTGGTTCAAGCCCCGCCCCGCTTACCGGCATTCTGCTGAAGACTCGATTTACCTTGCGCCTGGGTCCGTAGGAGTCGGCTTGGGTGGTGCCTTGTTGAGCGAGCTCGCCAGGCGTGCCGAGCAAGCGGGGGTCAGAAAGCTCATTGCGGTCATCGGCGACTCGGCCAACGTCGCTTCAATCGGTGTCCACCGAAACCTCGGTTTCAGCGATGTCGGCATTTTGAAGTCATGCGGCTGGAAGTTTGACCGGTGGCTCGACGTGGTGTTGATGGACAAGGTTCTGGGCTTGGGTTCGACCATGCCACCCGATTGACGCAGGCTTCAGACCGGAAAGATCTGCAGGGCTAGCCAGTAGGCCACTGCAGCGACAAAGGCACTCGCCGGAATCGTCAGGATCCAGGCCCAGATGATGTTGCCAGCGACACCCCAGCGTACAGCACTGGCGCGCTGGACTGAGCCAACGCCCACAATCGCACCCGTGATGGTGTGGGTGGTGGACACGGGTATGCCAAGCGCGGTAGCAAGGAACAAAGTGATGGCACCACCGGTTTCCGCGCAGAAGCCACCCACCGGCTTAAGTTTGGTGATCTTCTGCCCCATCGTCTTAACGATTCGCCAGCCGCCAAACATGGTACCCATGCCAATCGCGGCGTAGCAAACCAGAATCACCCAGTTCGGCGGCGACGCATCGGTTGAGGCCGAATACCCTGTGGCAATCAACAGCATCCAGATGATGCCGATGGTTTTTTGCGAGTCATTGCCGCCGTGCCCCAAACTGTAGGCCCCGGCTGACACCAACTGCAGACGTCGAAACCACTTGTCAACTTTGAGGGGTCGAAAGCCACGAAAAACCCAGGCTACCAGCACCATCATCAACGAACCAAGCAAGAACCCCAGCAATGGCGAGACAAAAATGAAGATGATCGCTTTCAAAATGCCCGCCGACACGAGAGAACCGACACCCGCCTTGGCAATCGCTGCACCAACGATGCCGCCAATCAGCGCATGAGACGAGCTACTTGGAATGCCGTAGTACCAAGTGATGAAATTCCAGGTGATGGCACCAATGAGGGCACCGAAGACCACATAGGTGTCCACCACACCAGGCATCACAATGCCTTTGCCAACAGTTGCGGCAACACTCAGGTGAAAGACAAAAATGGCCACCACATTGAAAAAAGCCGCAAAAATTACCGCCTGGCCAGGCTTAAGAACACCGGTGGAAACCACCGTCGCGATGGAGTTTGCCGCATCATGAAAGCCATTCATGAAATCAAATACGACAGCGAGTACCACCAACACAACAACGATCCACAGAGCCGATTGAACAGTTTGCATTGTCCGGGTCCCATGGCTGATCAGGGGTTTTCGAGGATCACGCCCTCGATCAAATTGGCAACATCCTCGCACTTATCAGTGATGGTCTCCAGCAGTTCGTAGATCGCTTTCAACTTGATCACCTCACGCACATCTGGCTCTTCGCGAAACAACTTGCTCATGGCACTGCGCATGACGCGATCTGCATCACTTTCGAGCTTGTCGATTTCATCGCAGGTTTTCAGCGCGGCCTCAGCCGTTGAATGGTCAGCAATTTTGCCAAGCAGCCGAACGGCATCGCGGACACGCTCACAGCACTTGACGCTCAAATCGGTCAACCGGCTGATTTCCTCGGTCATGTGATGCACGTCATACAAGGCCATGGTTTCGGCAGAATCCTGAATCAGGTCCACCACATCATCCATGGTGTTGATCAGGCTGTGAATCTGCTCGCGATCAATCGGCGTGATGAAGGTCTTGTGAATGGCCTTGTTGACTTCGTGTGTAACTCGGTCGGCAGCACCTTCAGCGTGGTCAACTTCCCGGTGGTACTTCTGACGTAATTCATGATCACTGTAGTTCGCGACCAACCTGGAAAAAGAATGCGCAGCAGCGACGATGTGATCCGCATGCTGGTTGAACATGCCAAAAAAATCATCATTGCGGGGTAACAATTTGCCAAAAAACACAAAAACTCCTTGGAATGTGTCAAATCCGTGACAGATCGACAGGCCAAGAGTTTAACCGTCCAGCTTTGTCTATCCAGCAAAAGGAACGCCTCACGATGTGACTCGTGAGGCGTTCTTTTTTGGTCAACTGGCTAGCTCAAGCCACGCAGGTACCGATTCAAACTGAAGCAGTCTCCTTCACCGTTGCGGCCGCATCGGTGTAATCCTGTACTTTGTCAAAATTCAGGTATTGGTAGATTTTGCTACTGGTGGCTGTCAAGACATTCATATCAGCGAGGTATTCGGCTTTGGTCGGGATCCGCCCGATTTTTGCGCAAATAGCGGCCAGTTCAGCACTGCCCAGATACACATTGCTGTTTTTGCCCAGCCGGTTGGGGAAATTGCGTGTACTGGTGGAGAACACGGTAGCGCCCTCTTTCACCTGCGCCTGATTACCCATGCACAGACTGCAGCCGGGCATTTCCATACGCGCTCCGGCAGAACCAAGCACGCCATAGTGCCCTTCCTCGCTGAGTTGTTTGGCATCCATTTTGGTAGGCGGTGCCATCCAGAGTTTGACCGGGATGTCACGCTTGTTTTCCAACAGCTTGGAAGCTGCGCGGAAATGACCAATGTTGGTCATGCAAGAGCCGATGAACACCTCGTCAATCTTGGTGCCTGCCACGTCCGAAAGAGTCTTGACATCGTCCGGATCGTTCGGGCATGCCAGGATAGGTTCATGGATATCGGCCAAATCGATCTCGATGACCGAGGCATACTGGGCATCGTCGTCGGCTTTGAGCAACTGCGGGTTGACCAGCCAGGCTTCCATGGCCTTGATGCGCCGAGTGATGGTTCGAACATCAGAGTAGCCGCTGGCAATCATCCACTTGAGCATCACAATGTTGCTGTTGATGTATTCGATGATCGGCTCTTTGTTCAGGTACACGGTACAGCCGGCCGCACTGCGCTCGGCAGACGCATCACTGAGTTCAAACGCCTGCTCAACCTTGAGGTCGGGCAAGCCTTCTATTTCAAGAATTCGACCTGAAAACACGTTTTTCTTGCCCTGCTTGGCCACCGTCAACTCGCCAGACTTGATGGCATACAGCGGAATCGCGTTGACCAGATCACGCAAGGTAATGCCCGGCTGCATCTGGCCTTTGAAACGCACCAGCACGCTCTCCGGCATGTCCAGCGGCATCACACCTGTCGCTGCACCGAAAGCCACCAGGCCGGAGCCCGCCGGAAAGCTGATGCCGATCGGGAAACGAGTGTGGCTGTCACCGCCAGTACCGACCGTGTCGGGCAACAGCATGCGGTTGAGCCAACTGTGGATGATGCCATCGCCCGGGCGCAAAGGAATGCCACCACGGTTGCTGATGAACTCCGGCAATTCATGGTGCATTTTTACGTCCACCGGTTTGGGATAAGCGGCCGTATGGCAGAAGGACTGCATCACCAGATCGGCGCTGAAACCCAGGCAGGCCAGGTCTTTAAGTTCGTCGCGTGTCATCGGGCCAGTGGTGTCCTGTGAGCCGACACTGGTCATCTTGGGTTCGCAATAGGTGCCGGGCAGGATGCCTTCGCCCTCAGGCAAGCCACAAGCACGACCGACCATTTTTTGCGCCAGAGTGAAGCCTTTGCCAGTCGCCTTGGGGTTTTGGGGCAAACGGAACAAGGTTGAAACTGGCAAACCCAGCGACTCGCGTGCTTTGGCGGTCAAGCCACGACCAATGATCAGGGGAATCCGGCCACCAGCGCGCACTTCGTCAAACAAGACATCGCTCTTGAGCGTGAAGTTGGCAATCACCTTGCCATCCTTGAGGGCTGTACCTTCATAGGGGCGCAATTCAATCGTGTCACCCATGTTCATCTGGCTAACATCAAGCTCGATCGGCAATGCGCCTGCGTCTTCCATGGTGTTGTAGAAAATCGGGGCGATCTTGGAGCCGAGGCAAACACCACCAAAGCGCTTGTTGGGCACAAATGGGATGTCTTCACCGGTAAACCAAAGCACACTGTTGGTTGCAGACTTGCGGCTCGAACCGGTGCCAACCACATCGCCAACATAGGCCACCAGATTGCCACGCGCACGCAAATCTTCAATAAATTTGACCGGGCCGCGCTTGCCGTCGTCCTCAGGGGTAATACCGTCCCGCTTGTTCTTGAGCATGGCCAAGGCATGCAAGGGAATATCAGGGCGACTCCAGGCATCCGGTGCCGGGGATAAATCGTCGGTGTTGGTTTC
>DAOSLL010000133.1:0-8512 GCA_035368905.1 Rhodoferax sp. | reverse complement strand
GACAGAACGCGGAACCAAAATTAACGTGGGTTTCATTGGGGAAACTCGGCATTTTTTTGGAAAAGAACTTCGGCTTAAAACTCAAACAGGACAAAAAACATGGATCCGCTTTGGAGGATCACCCGGCAAGCATTCGACCCCCCCATCCCGTCTACTGAAGCAACATGGCAGCGAAGTTTTTGCATAGCCAAAGGAGCCAGATATCCTTGATGGTACTAAGCGCCATGCCACTGACGGGCTTCTTGCCGCGCCCACTGGTACCACCAGCATTGGTCCAAATCGCGGCCTTGTGGCAAGTGCCTTTGTGGCGTTCAGATTCGACAACTGACTTGCCTTCAACCGTGTACCAACAGTCAAAGATGCACCGGCAGTCTTGGCGCGGCCAGGAAAGGGGCAGTCTTGATAACATCACCCACATTCTGAAAACTCTCTATTGATGCGACCTGGCCTCTTTTTTGGGTTTTTAACATTCCAACCGTTGAGTCACACACCATGCAATTCGCCGACCGCCTCCAAAACGTGGAGACCTCTGCCATCCGTGAACTTTTCAAGCTGCTTGGCAAACCTGGCATCATCAGCTTTGCTGGCGGCTTTCCGGATCCGGCGCTGTTTGATGCAGAAGGCATTGCCATGGCTTCACAGGCCGTGCTGGCCAACAACCCTGGCCCGGTACTGCAATATGGTGCGACTGAAGGCTATCAACCGCTGCGCGAAAAAATCTCCGACTTCATGGCAGCCAAGGGTTGCAGCGTCTCACCTGACGGCCTGATTGTGACCACCGGCAGCCAGCAGGCGCTTGACCTGATTGGCAAAACCATGATCTCGCCCGGCGATAAGGTGATCGTTGAAGCGCCGACATTTCTGGCCACCATTCAGTGCTTTCGGCTGTATGGTGCAGACATCATCGGTGCACCGATTGATGCAGATGGCGTGGATGTGGGCCAGCTCGAAAAACTCATTGAAGAGCATCAACCCAAACTGATTTACCTGATCCCCACGTTTGGCAACCCCAGCGGCGCCACACTCAGCCTGCAGCGGCGCAAGCAGATTCTGGAAATTGCCGTGCGCACGCAAACCCTGGTGGTGGAAGATGACCCGTACGGCGAGCTCTTTTTCGATCAACCGCCGCCGCCGAGCCTGCTGAGCCTGAGCGATGATGTGCCCGGCAGTCGTGACTGGCTGGCGCATTGCGGTTCGTTCAGCAAGATACTGAGCCCGGGATTGCGGGTTGGCTGGATGATCGCACCGGCGGAACTGTTGGCCAAAGCCACCATGTGCAAGCAGTTCAGCGACGCGCACACCAGCAACCTGACACAAGCCATTTGCGCCCATTACCTGACGCTGAACCGCTTGGGCGATGCGCTGGCGGTGGTGCGGACAACTTACGCTGGGCGTGCCCAGGTCATGGCGCGTTGCTTGAAACGCGAGTTGGGGGATGCCGTTGATTTCAACGCGCCCCAGGGTGGGATGTTCCTCTGGGCTCGCCTGACGGGGTCCAACGGACGCACCAACATCGCCGCCGATTTTGCCAAGCGCGCCATTGATCATGGCGTTGCCTTTGTGCCGGGCGCGCCCTTTTTTGCGCATCAGCCAGATATGTCAACTTTCCGCCTGAGTTTTGCCACCGCCGATGTGGCAAGAATCGAAGAAGGCATTGAGCGCTTGGGTCGGGCGCTCTGAGTCCGTTTGGGTACTTCGAACTGAAACCACCTCCAACAACATCAATTTTTTAAGCACCACCGCAAAATAGACCATCGCAACAGGCACAGCGCACGGGCGTTGACCGGTCTGAAGAAGTCAATCCATTGCATCATTGATCTGCCTGAGGGGGACTTCAACCGCAGCCGAACTGGCTTTGGCGATAGCGTGAAATAACTTTCATGTCCGGGGGTGAATGGAGTCCATGAAAGTTAACGTGATGGTCAATGGAACGTCAGAGCTTGGTCCTGGGTGATGCTCAGCAGTGTTACTGCGCATCGGCAATTGCCAGCATGCTGACAAAGGCAACTTTGACCAGCAGCCAGGTCATCACCACCAGTAGCCAAGACTTCCAACTGACCCGTGGCGTGTTGAAGCGGTTTTCAGCAGGCGTAAAAACGACCGCGCAGACCGCCCCGAAAAGCAGCCCAATCAGTGCTTGGAGTAGTTTGTGCTGCCAGAGCTTGCCGGGGGCATCAACGACCGGCTGGAAGACACTGACCACCAAGCCGAACAACAACCATCTCACCATGTAGCCGCGCCACCGATACCAGGGGCCAGGTTCAGATTTTGACCAATTTGCCGGGTTTGGCGTTGAGGACTGCATGCGTCGTGTTCACAAAAGTTGCCATGCCATTTTAAATGTCAGGCACGCCCGGAAAAATCCAGAAGGGGCAGTAAACCAGGTTTCCAGCCAGGTATCTGCTCAATCGACAAGGAAACGTGGTCCACACAGTGCCCAAGAAAGAAGTCAACTGAAGGGTCCGGGATCATGACCAGTATGCAGCCAGCAGTGGCAGCACTGCTGGGCAGGTTGATGCTCGATGAGCACCTCAACGCCTTGCTGCGGTTGACCATCGTTTGCATCATGCTGGCCGCTACCGGCAGTTTGGTTACCGTGCGCAGCTAGCGAAAAAAGCAATGCGCCACAAGAGATCATCTTGCGAGGTACCGTTGGCTGTCGGCTTGCGGTAAATCAGCCGGGAATCAAAGCAACTCTGGCGATTGCACGGCAACCACCACGGTTTGTGAAAAAGTCTCACGCTGGCGATTGCGCAACCACCAAACTGAGCCCTTCCTGACTGGACACTCTGCAAGCTTCAATCCAATCAACTGGGCGATGACTTGCCCCAGAGTCGGTTGGTGGCCCACGACAAGCAGTGTCCCTTTTGCATCTGGCCATTGCACCAATTCCAGCAAGTCGGAGGCAACGCACATCGGCCCAAGTGTGGGTTTGACTTTGAATTTTCGATCAAGGGCACTGGCGGTTTGTTCGGCGCGACACGCCGGGCTGGCAAAAATACGCGTGTTTTCGGGTAACTGCCGGTCAAGCCAGGTGGCCATGCGTGCCGCCTGCCTTTCACCGCGTGCGGTGAGCGGTCGCGCCATATCGTCACAGCCCTGAGTCCATTCGTGCGCCTCAGCGTGACGCCACAAAACCAGATCCATGCCAGCCGCCTTTTTTGCCTTGTCACCGGTCGGATGCCACTCACATTTGAATGGCAACGAAGATGGCGTTGGTCGCACCACGTTCTCGCTCACTGATGCTGTTTCGTCCGGGATGATCGCCCTGACACCAACATGTCTGGAATGTAACCTGAAAAAGCGGCAGTTGCATGACATTGCCCTACTGATAACAGTGGTATTGCCAGGCCAGCTTCTTGCAGTGTCAATGACCCGGAAGTGGTGGTTGCCCGAGTGCGCATTTTGGTGATCCGCAGGCAGTGGGAATCGGCGCTGCCCTCGACGTTTCGCGATCACCCGTGGTGCTGTTGTCAGGCTGGCACCGGTATCTAAAGTTCAATGTGATATTGGGCTGTAGCCCTTGTGTCACATGCCTGACATGCTGCAACAAATATAGTAACTCAGCACTGTTCCTCGTTCAGATGCGATGCAATCGCCGTGGCCTGCTGAGCTGCTGAGCTGGTGATCTGGTGATCTGGTCAGGGTCGCCTCAAGCTGGCAACACAAGGTGCCGGCCATGAGCGAGCGGCTCAAGCCCGGCTTTGGCCAACACAAGGTGCGCCAAATCCTGCCTGCGCGATACCGGATTGCCCCAACGCCATGATGCAGACGCGATGGTGTGGCAAGTGTTCATTGGATGACCTGCGTGCATCAGGCACCGGCTGCAATCCGGAGCATCGACTGGGGTGCAACCGGGTTGCCTTGCAGTTTGAAGATGGAAACGAGTTGCACCAAATCCTGCGCTTGCGATTTCAGGCTGCCTGCTGCGGCGGCCATTTCTTCAACCAGCGCGGCATTTTGCTGCGTCGCCTGGTCCATTTGCGTGACTGCTTCACCAATCTGGTTGACCCCCATGCTCTGTTCGTTACTGGCGCTGCTGATTTCGCTCATCAGGTCGGTGACGCGCCGGATCGCGCTGACCACCTCGGTCATGGTGACTCCGGCTTGATCAACCAGGCTGGTCCCTTGCGTTACCCGATCCACACTGGCGCTGATCAGCAACTTGATTTCCTTGGCTGCCTCGGCTGAGCGCCCGGCTAACGAGCGCACCTCGCTGGCAACCACCGCAAAGCCGCGTCCTTGCTCGCCAGCACGTGCTGGCGAGCAAGGACGCGGCTTTGCGGTGGTTGCCAGCGAGGTGCGCTCGTTAGCCGGGCGCTCAGCCGAGGCAGCCAAGGAAATCAAGTTGCTGATCAGCGCCAGTGTGGATCGGGTAACGCAAGGGACCAGCCTGGTTGATCAAGCCGGAGTCACCATGACCGAGGTGGTCAGCGCGATCCGGCGCGTCACCGACCTGATGAGCGAAATCAGCAGCGCCAGTAACGAACAGAGCATGGGGGTCAACCAGATTGGTGAAGCAGTCACGCAAATGGACCAGGCGACGCAGCAAAATGCCGCGCTGGTTGAAGAAATGGCCGCCGCAGCAGGCAGCCTGAAATCGCAAGCGCAGGATTTGGTGCAACTCGTTTCCATCTTCAAACTGCAAGGCAACCCGGTTGCACCCCAGTCGATGCTCCGGATTGCAGCCGGTGCCTGATGCACGCAGGTCATCCAATGAACACTTGCCACACCATCGCGTCTGCATCATGGCGTTGGGGCAATCCGGTATCGCGCAGGCAGGATTTGGCGCACCTTGTGTTGGCCAAAGCCGGGCTTGAGCCGCTCGCTCATGGCCGGCACCTTGTGTTGCCAGCTTGAGGCGACCCTGACCAGATCACCAGATCACCAGCTCAGCAGCTCAGCAGGCCACGGCGATTGCATCGCATCTGAACGAGGAACAGTGCTGAGTTACTATATTTGTTGCAGCATGTCAGGCATGTGACACAAGGGCTACAGCCCAATATCACATTGAACTTTAGATACCGGTGCCAGCCTGACAACAGCACCACGGGTGATCGCGAAACGTCGAGGGCAGCGCCGATTCCCACTGCCTGCGGATCACCAAAATGCGCACTCGGGCAACCACCACTTCCGGGTCATTGACACTGCAAGAAGCTGGCCTGGCAATACCACTGTTATCAGTAGGGCAATGTCATGCAACTGCCGCTTTTTCAGGTTACATTCCAGACATGTTGGTGTCAGGGCGATCATCCCGGACGAAACAGCATCAGTGAGCGAGAACGTGGTGCGACCAACGCCATCTTCGTTGCCATTCAAATGTGAGTGGCATCCGACCGGTGACAAGGCAAAAAAGGCGGCTGGCATGGATCTGGTTTTGTGGCGTCACGCTGAGGCGCACGAATGGACTCAGGGCTGTGACGATATGGCGCGACCGCTCACCGCACGCGGTGAAAGGCAGGCGGCACGCATGGCCACCTGGCTTGACCGGCAGTTACCCGAAAACACGCGTATTTTTGCCAGCCCGGCGTGTCGCGCCGAACAAACCGCCAGTGCCCTTGATCGAAAATTCAAAGTCAAACCCACACTTGGGCCGATGTGCGTTGCCTCCGACTTGCTGGAATTGGTGCAATGGCCAGATGCAAAAGGGACACTGCTTGTCGTGGGCCACCAACCGACTCTGGGGCAAGTCATCGCCCAGTTGATTGGATTGAAGCTTGCAGAGTGTCCAGTCAGGAAGGGCTCAGTTTGGTGGTTGCGCAATCGCCAGCGTGAGACTTTTTCACAAACCGTGGTGGTTGCCGTGCAATCGCCAGAGTTGCTTTGATTCCCGGCTGATTTACCGCAAGCCGACAGCCAACGGTACCTCGCAAGATGATCTCTTGTGGCGCATTGCTTTTTTCGCTAGCTGCGCACGGTAACCAAACTGCCGGTAGC
The DNA here is from genome assembly GCA_035368905.1 of Rhodoferax sp. GTDB lineage: Bacteria > Pseudomonadota > Gammaproteobacteria > Burkholderiales > Burkholderiaceae_C > Rhodoferax. The sequence goes on along the minus strand of DAOSLL010000133.1, from coordinate 2,575 downwards.
GGCCAGCATGATGCAAACGATGGTCAACCGCAGCAAGGCGTTGAGGTGCTCATCGAGCATCAACCTGCCCAGCAGTGCTGCCACTGCTGGCTGCATACTGGTCATGATCCCGGACCCTTCAGTTGACTTCTTTCTTGGGCACTGTGTGGACCACGTTTCCTTGTCGATTGAGCAGATACCTGGCTGGAAACCTGGTTTACTGCCCCTTCTGGATTTTTCCGGGCGTGCCTGACATTTAAAATGGCATGGCAACTTTTGTGAACACGACGCATGCAGTCCTCAACGCCAAACCCGGCAAATTGGTCAAAATCTGAACCTGGCCCCTGGTATCGGTGGCGCGGCTACATGGTGAGATGGTTGTTGTTCGGCTTGGTGGTCAGTGTCTTCCAGCCGGTCGTTGATGCCCCCGGCAAGCTCTGGCAGCACAAACTACTCCAAGCACTGATTGGGCTGCTTTTCGGGGCGGTCTGCGCGGTCGTTTTTACGCCTGCTGAAAACCGCTTCAACACGCCACGGGTCAGTTGGAAGTCTTGGCTACTGGTGGTGATGACCTGGCTGCTGGTCAAAGTTGCCTTTGTCAGCATGCTGGCAATTGCCGATGCGCAGTAACACTGCTGAGCATCACCCAGGACCAAGCTCTGACGTTCCATTGACCATCACGTTAACTTTCATGGACTCCATTCACCCCCGGACATGAAAGTTATTTCACGCTATCGCCAAAGCCAGTTCGGCTGCGGTTGAAGTCCCCCTCAGGCAGATCAATGATGCAATGGATTGACTTCTTCAGACCGGTCAACGCCCGTGCGCTGTGCCTGTTGCGATGGTCTATTTTGCGGTGGTGCTTAAAAAATTGATGTTGTTGGAGGTGGTTTCAGTTCGAAGTACCCAAACGGACTCAGAGCGCCCGACCCAAGCGCTCAATGCCTTCTTCGATTCTTGCCACATCGGCGGTGGCAAAACTCAGGCGGAAAGTTGACATATCTGGCTGATGCGCAAAAAAGGGCGCGCCCGGCACAAAGGCAACGCCATGATCAATGGCGCGCTTGGCAAAATCGGCGGCGATGTTGGTGCGTCCGTTGGACCCCGTCAGGCGAGCCCAGAGGAACATCCCACCCTGGGGCGCGTTGAAATCAACGGCATCCCCCAACTCGCGTTTCAAGCAACGCGCCATGACCTGGGCACGCCCAGCGTAAGTTGTCCGCACCACCGCCAGCGCATCGCCCAAGCGGTTCAGCGTCAGGTAATGGGCGCAAATGGCTTGTGTCAGGTTGCTGGTGTGCGCGTCGCTGAACTGCTTGCACATGGTGGCTTTGGCCAACAGTTCCGCCGGTGCGATCATCCAGCCAACCCGCAATCCCGGGCTCAGTATCTTGCTGAACGAACCGCAATGCGCCAGCCAGTCACGACTGCCGGGCACATCATCGCTCAGGCTCAGCAGGCTCGGCGGCGGCGGTTGATCGAAAAAGAGCTCGCCGTACGGGTCATCTTCCACCACCAGGGTTTGCGTGCGCACGGCAATTTCCAGAATCTGCTTGCGCCGCTGCAGGCTGAGTGTGGCGCCGCTGGGGTTGCCAAACGTGGGGATCAGGTAAATCAGTTTGGGTTGATGCTCTTCAATGAGTTTTTCGAGCTGGCCCACATCCACGCCATCTGCATCAATCGGTGCACCGATGATGTCTGCACCATACAGCCGAAAGCACTGAATGGTGGCCAGAAATGTCGGCGCTTCAACGATCACCTTATCGCCGGGCGAGATCATGGTTTTGCCAATCAGGTCAAGCGCCTGCTGGCTGCCGGTGGTCACAATCAGGCCGTCAGGTGAGACGCTGCAACCCTTGGCTGCCATGAAGTCGGAGATTTTTTCGCGCAGCGGTTGATAGCCTTCAGTCGCACCATATTGCAGTACCGGGCCAGGGTTGTTGGCCAGCACGGCCTGTGAAGCCATGGCAATGCCTTCTGCATCAAACAGCGCCGGATCCGGAAAGCCGCCAGCAAAGCTGATGATGCCAGGTTTGCCAAGCAGCTTGAAAAGTTCACGGATGGCAGAGGTCTCCACGTTTTGGAGGCGGTCGGCGAATTGCATGGTGTGTGACTCAACGGTTGGAATGTTAAAAACCCAAAAAAGAGGCCAGGTCGCATCAATAGAGAGTTTTCAGAATGTGGGTGATGTTATCAAGACTGCCCCTTTCCTGGCCGCGCCAAGACTGCCGGTGCATCTTTGACTGTTGGTACACGGTTGAAGGCAAGTCAGTTGTCGAATCTGAACGCCACAAAGGCACTTGCCACAAGGCCGCGATTTGGACCAATGCTGGTGGTACCAGTGGGCGCGGCAAGAAGCCCGTCAGTGGCATGGCGCTTAGTACCATCAAGGATATCTGGCTCCTTTGGCTATGCAAAAACTTCGCTGCCATGTTGCTTCAGTAGACGGGATGGGGGGGTCGAATGCTTGCCGGGTGATCCTCCAAAGCGGATCCATGTTTTTTGTCCTGTTTGAGTTTTAAGCCGAAGTTCTTTTCCAAAAAAATGCCGAGTTTCCCCAATGAAACCCACGTTAATTTTGGTTCCGCGTTCTGTC
>DAOSLL010000132.1:0-8615 GCA_035368905.1 Rhodoferax sp. | reverse complement strand
GGTGCCACGCCTGACACCGGGCCTGTCCCCGGTTGACTTGACGGCCGGGCGTTTCGTCAGTTTCGGGGCCATCGCGGCGTTGGTCATGCTGCTGACCTGGCGCAGCCATACCTGGCCAACCTGGCGGCAGGCGGCAAGCGCCCTGGGTTTGAGCCTGCTGGGTGCAACCGGCTACTATTTGCTGCTGGCGCAAGCCATCAACGCAGCGGGCTCGGAAGTACCCACGCTGATCATCGGCACCATTCCGATCTGGGTCATGTTGCTGGGCAAACCGCTGGGCTTGAAGTGGTCGGCGCTGGTTCCTGGCCTGCTGTTGACGGCCGCCGGGCTGGCGCTGATGATGCACGCGTCGCTGTCCAACGCGACCCAATTGCCACTTGACGGCGAAAACTTCTGGTGGGGTGTGCTGCTGGCGGTGGCGGCCATGCTGAGCTGGACGGCGTTTGCACTGCTGAACGCGGCCTGGCTCAAGCGCCACCCCGAAATCAGTGCGACCGAATGGGCGAACTGGCTTGGTGTGGCTACCGGCCTGGGCGCATTGGTTCTTTGGCTGCTCACGGGTTCAGAGTCAAAAGTGCTTCTATCCCTTGATGGTATTGCGCTGATAGCTATTGTTTGTATAGTAACCGGGATCGGTGCGGGTTGGGCGGCCAGCATCTTGTGGAATCTGGCCAGCCAGAAATTGAGTGTCAGTCTGTGCGGTCAACTGATCGTCAGCGAGACCTTGTTCGCTCTGCTTTGTTCATTCGCCTGGGACGGCAACTGGCCAACCGTGGCGCAGTGGTGGGCCGCGCTGCTGTTTACTTTGGGCATACTGGCATCGATTCAGGCGCACCGATGACACGCTGGGTTTCACGCAATCCGATACGCGGCAAGCTGCACCGCTGGCTACAGGCATCCGGCTCGCTGAGTGCGCGTCTGGCCGCCACCGGCGAGCGCTTTACCGTTCAGGTGTTGAACCAGGGCCGCCAGAGCCTGACGGTCGATGAGGCACAGGCACTTGGCACTGGCGCTCGCGCCGGCTATGCCCGCGAAGTGCTGTTGCGGGTGGATGGCGTGCCCTTGGTATTTGCCCGCAGCGTTACCCGGCATGTCGATTCAGTGGGTGCCTGGCGCTCGCTGCGCGGACTAGGCTCGCGACCGCTGGCCGATGTGTTGTTCAATCGTGCTGGCATGGTGCGCAGCCCGTTGACGTTTGCCCGGCTGGCGCAGACCAGCCGCTTGCAGCGTCATGTCCAGGCCTGCTGGCAGGCGGCAACCGGTCAGCACAAGGTGTGCGCGGCCTTTCCGGCGCGCCGCTCGGTGTTTGTATGGCATGGCGCAGCGCTGCTGGTGATGGAGGTATTCGTTGCCGATGCGACAAATTGGTCGAGGCAGCCGAAAAAAACCAGATAACAACCCGCAGTTGTTTGCTACTGAGGAAAAAACATGAAATTCGACATACCCGAAGACAAGAAACTGGTGTTTGAAGTGGTCATCCCGATCCGCTGGGGCGACATGGATGCCATGGGGCACGTCAACAACACGACCTATTTCAGGTACATGGAAACCATCCGCATCGACTGGTTGCGCGCCATTGGCGGCATGCCCAACCCGCTGGGAGAGGGCCCGGTGATCGTCAATGCCTTTTGCAACTTTTACAAGCAACTTGAATACCCGGGCGACGTGCTGGTCAAGATGTACACCAGCGACCCGGCACGCACCACGTTCGAGACCTGGGCCACGCTGGAAACCCCCGACCAGCCCGACGTGATCTATGCGGCAGGCGGGGCCACCACCATCTGGGTGGATTTTCCGAAGCAAAAGGCGATTGAACTGCCGCAGTGGATGCGCAGTATTGTCAGTTGAGCTATTCGAAAACGTGACCGCTGGCAATCAGACGGTCTACCTCGGCTTCGGCTGCCAACCAGTCGTCGCGCGGATCACCTGAGGTAAAACCGCGAAGCTCGGCAATGTGATAGGCCGCAACGGCAACGTATTTGTTGCGCTGCTCGGTGGTCAGCGCGGGCCTGGCAGCGGTTGCAGGTGCCTCCGGGTTTGAACTGTCAGAGACCTTCTTGGTAGCCGGCTTCCTCGCTGGCATCGGGGTTAGTGCCGGGCTGGTCTGCAATGCTGCAACCGGTGCAGGTGCTGCGGCGACAACCGGTGCAGGTGCAGGTGCAGGTGCAGGTGCAGGTGCTGCGGCGACAACCGGCGCAGGCGCCGCAGCAACCACCGGGGCTGGGGCTTTGGCTACAACGGGAGCAGCCGGGGGCGCGGCAACAACCGGCACCGCTGGTGCAGCGGCTTTTTTGGCTGCGACCGGTGTCTTGACGGCTGGGGCTTTGACGGCTGGGGCTTTGGCAGCCGGTGCTTTGGCTGCAACAGTTTTCGCGGTATCGGTCGTCTTAGGCGCTGCTTTGTCAGTTGCCGCCTTGGTTTTGGGGGCTTTGGTAGTAGTGACCATTGCGTTTCCTTCAGGTTAAGAACAAGATTGATTTTTTGGGGCGACTTGCGTCGCACGAGCCTGGCACGCGGCATACATTAAATCACGCAAAACACGTGCCATACAGGGCGCATTATCCCGCCATTAATTTGTGATCCAACTCGCCGGTATTGGCTACGTTGTACATACGCGTCAGGCGGGCGCGGTAAATGGCAACCGTGCGGTAGCTGATCGTCAGAGCCCGGCCGATTTCCCTGGATGTCAGGCCGACCGGGGCCAGCATCAACGCCGGGCGGTGTTCAATGGCCCTGGCAAGCTTTGGCAGCCGGGGCCGGGCCAACGGCAGCGCATCTGGCTTGGGCCTCAAGAAGAACGACGCACGGAGCCAGGTAGTATCCTCACGCCAGTGATTACTACCCGGAGAAAATTGAGTGAACAAGATTTACCCTTCTGCAGCCGCTGCGCTCAAAGGTGTCGCCAGAAACGGCCAGTTGCTGGCAGTGGGCGGCTTTGGACTGTGCGGCATTCCCGAGGCCTTGATTGATGCATTGCGCGATTCGGGTGTGAAAGACCTGACGGTGGTCTCCAACAATGCTGGTGTCGATGGCTTTGGCCTGGGCAAACTGCTGGAAACGCGCCAGATCAAAAAAATGATTTCCAGCTACGTCGGCGAGAACAAGGAATTTGAGCGCCAATACCTCGCCGGTGAACTCGAACTTGAATTCACCCCGCAAGGCACGCTGGCCGAAAAGCTGCGCGCTGGCGGTGCCGGTATTCCGGCGTTTTATGTGCGCACCGGGGTCGGCACACTGGTGGCAGAAGGCAAGGAAAACCGCGTGTTCGACGGCCATGTTTACATTCTGGAGCACGCGCTGGTGCCCGACCTGTCGCTGGTCAAGGCCTGGAAGGCCGACAAGAGCGGCAACTTGCTGTTTCGGCGCACCGCCCGCAACTTCAATCCGGCAGTGGCCATGGCCGGCAAGGTCACCGTGGTGGAAGTCGAGGAAATTGTTGACATCGGCACGTTTGACCCCGATGAGGTGCATTTGCCCGGCATTTACGTGAACCGCATCGTGCTCAATGCCACGCCCGAAAAGCGCATTGAGAAGAGAACCATCACCCACAAAGCAGGAGTCTGATCATGGCCTGGACCCACGACCAAATGGCGGCCATTGCGGCCAAGGAATTGCAGGACGGTTTTTACGTCAACCTCGGCATTGGCCTGCCCACGCTGGTGGCCAATTATGTGCCCGCAGAGGTGGAGGTCTGGCTGCAAAGCGAAAACGGCATGCTCGGCATTGGCCCGTTTCCGACCGAAGACGAGGTCGATGCCGACCTGATCAACGCCGGCAAGCAAACCGTCACCACCATTGCCGGTTCCAGCATTTTTGGCAGCCATGACAGCTTTGCCATGATTCGCGGCGGCAAGATCAACCTGAGCATTCTGGGGGCCATGCAGGTCAGCGAACGAGGCGACCTGGCCAACTGGATGATTCCGGGCAAGATGGTCAAGGGCATGGGCGGCGCGATGGACCTGGTCGGCGGCGTGCGCAGCGTGGTGGTGCTGATGGAGCATGTGGCGAAACAGAAAGACGGCAGCATTGACCTGAAGATCTTGCCCCACTGCACCTTGCCGCTGACCGGTGTCGGTGTGGTGGATCGCATCATTACCGACCTGGCGGTGATGGACATCACGCCGCACGGCATCAAGGTGGTGCAACTGGCACCCGGCGTGACGATGCAAGACCTGCAGGAAGTCACCGGCGTATCTCTGCATTGAGGCTGCATTGAGGCTACATTGAGGACTGCACCGGGTTGGCCTTGATTTTTGCTGGCTTGCTTTGGCTCAGGCCAGCTTCATCAGGCGATCGAGTTCCTGCAGGTTCGCCTCGCTGATCTGCCTGAACCGCTCACTGATTCGATCATCTTGCATCGCCCGAAGCCAAAAATCCTGCGCCGCCTGACTTGCCGCCAGCCATGCGTCCCGGTCCTTTGGCTTTGGCAACCCCGGCGCGTAACCGGGTGTTGGAATTTCTCCCCCAGCCATCGGTGCGTAGGCCATGGGAAGCATGTCGTACACCGGCGCTACCTGCATGTTGGGTCCGGGAACAAAGCTGAGGTTGCCTTTGTGCATGTCTGTGTTGCCGATGAGTTTGCCAAAGGCCCAGATGCTGCGCAGATGTTTGGCAGCGTCTGCATTTAGCCAACCCTGTGCCCGCATCATGTCGCCGGCATCACCCCAGTCTGTGCTGGTGCCTGGCAACATCGATGCCTCCAGGGTGTCAAGACTGCACAGGGGACTGCGGCCAAACAAGCCATGCCGGTCGAAGCGTTCAACCTCCAGAAAAGTGCGCCCGCCGTGTTGCAGCACCCTGCTGCTGGCACTTTGAACACCCGGAATGCGCCGTATCGCCTGTAGCGCGTGGTGCTCGCAGATCAGCAGGTCAGACCACCTTCGGACGGTGTCAGAGCGATCATTGGCCGAGTACTTCACAATGACGTGCACGGTGCGGGCGCCTGGCAGTTCACGCAAGGCGGTGAATTTCGGGAACTCACCGGCGGCGCTGGAGCCCGCGATGCCCCTTGAACTGGCCTGTTCTGCGCAAGCCAAATAACCCGCAAGAACGCTGTCTTCACCGAGCACGGTCTGCGGCCCGGCTTTGCTCTGCAGCCACAAACTGAGAGCGGTATCGCCCACAATCAGGTTGCCGCTGGTGTCTGCTCCCCGGCTTAGCAAGATCAGCAGGATATCGTCATCACACCATTCCCCTGGATTGGACGAGATGCCAAGTGCGCTGGATTCCTGGTGGGCAAATTGCCGCCCCATGAAGCCCTGCGGCTTCATGTCCTGCAGGGGGTAAGGCAGCCCATCCGGCCAAACACCATGGGCAAATTCTTTCTCAACGGGCCATCCCATGCCCGCTACGTCGAGAACTGTTCCTTGGGGCGCAATCAACGCCAGTTGACCAACCTTTGACGCACCGCCATCCTGATCAAGCGCGAATACCGGTGCCGAGGAAGGCAAACCGCGCAGACTGCGGCGCAGAAAGTAACGTGTTCCCCGGGCCTTGCCCAGACGCAGTACATCAACCTCCATTTCGTTAAGCATCCGCACCATGGTCGGGGTACTGACCTGCGCCAGGCCGGCGAGTTCAGTGCTTTTGGCACCGGGGTTCTTCAGCAGCAAACGGGGTAAGTGAAGCCTGGGGTCAGCCAGTGTTCTTGGTGCCATGGTCACCTGATTTGATTTGATCTTTGATTCAATAAACTGCAATAAATCGCATTTCTTGCCACAGTTTACCAATGGGATGGCTCCCTCCTTCATCGATTCTGCGATTTTCGTGATTCAATATTTGCATCCTAAAAAAGGGGCACTTCGGCATTTGGAGAGTGCTGAACTGGCAGTGCACAACAGTGATTCCGGCAAGCTCAGAGCATGGTGCGTCATTGCAGGCACCAACCTGCGGTCTCGCTTGGGCGCATTGACATTCTGACCAATGTCGATCACTGCGATGTAATTAGATACATGGCAAACAGAAGTACATTGTGACCTTACAAACCGCCCGCATCGGCAAGAACAATCGCGTCCAAGTGGTGACGATTCCCTTGGAGTTCAGATTTCCGCCAGGCATGAAGGACGTTTACATCCGCAAGGTGGGCAACGATCTGATTCTTTCTCCGCGCCCTGCGAACTGGCAGTCGTTCTTGCAGTCGGAGTTGTGCGCGACCGCTGACTTTATGCAAGGGGTTGACGATTTGCCGGTGCAAGAGCGGTCGTTCACATGAACAAGTACATGCTGGGCACAGACACTTGCATCTTCATCACGCGCAAATCAAAGCCCGCTTTGCTTGCGCGCATTGCGTCCGTGCCTCTGGCGCAGCAGTGCATTTCTGTTGTCACCCCGGCGGAAATGCTGTATGGCGTTCAGTTGTCTGCAAACCAGATTGCTAACCAGCAAGCGGTCGATTTGTTTGTACAACACCTTGAAGTTCTTCACTGGACCCCCGAAGCAGCCAAACACTATGCCGAAATTCGTGTGGACCTGAAAAGGCTCGGCCACCAAATCGGCTCCAACGACCTGATGATTGCAGCACACGCCCGCAGCCTGGGTGCCGTGATCGTGACCAACAACGTCACAGACTTCGGCAGAGTCAAAGGGCTGGAATTCGAAAAATGGATGGAGTAGGACTCAGAACTGGTGGCGGCTGGGCTGGTGATGCCAGGTGTTTGCGGTCTTGTTGTCTGGTACCTAGATCACTTCAATAATAATAGCTAGTTGCGCTTATCTGATAAGGGCTAGCGCCTGATTTCTTATAAATGTTTGAAGCCAAGCCGATCAATGAGACTGGCCAAGGCTGTATGTTCACCGATGGCAACGCCATGGACCCTCTGTCCGTCATCATTCGCATGGCAAACGCAACGGCGTTGCTGCCTTGGCTAGCTTTTGATCCGGTCTCATAGACCCCTTTCCGGCAACCTGCAGCGTTTGACACAAGCGACCTTGCTATCCAGTTTGCGTTAGCCGACCAAGCGAGTGCCACCGTCCAGATGTTTGACCTGATGCCCATCCTGATGCTGCTGCTCGACTGAGGCCCGCTGCAGCGGCGCAAACTGCCATCTTGTGACTGACATCCTTGCCAGATGGGTGGCTGCCCGGCAGTCGGCGCCGTCATGGCGTGTGGCAATGCCCGCAAAGCCCCTGCGCGTGGCAGTTGCCCCGCAGGTGTTATAAACCGACGGAAATGACGCAAACCTGAATGGTTCAAGATCACTGGCATGGGGCCAGATGGCAGATTTGAAAGTGGGTCAATGAATGCGAGCCTTCAAACTAACCCGCTATTTTTCGCTGTTGTCGCTGATCTTGCTGTTGCTGGCCGGTACGCTGCTGGGCACTTTGGTCCGGCAACATGAAATCACCCAGATGGAGCGGGTGGCCGAAGACCGCAATGTGAACATGACCCAGATGCTGGGCAACTTGCTGCGCCTGGACATGGACCACCTGATCTCCCGCTCGCTTGGCCAAACCCGTGCCGAGCTGCAAGCCCAACCGGATATCCGGCCTTTGCATGACAAGCTGGCCCGGCTGATTCAGGGCTCGGACATTGCCAAGGTCAAAATCTACAGCTTGACCGGCATCACGGTTTTTTCGACTGAAGCCGCGCAGATTGGCGAAGACAAAAGCGGCAATGCCGGGTTTATCGCGGCGCGCAATGGCCAGATTGCCAGCGAACTGGTGCACCGCAACCATTTCAGTGCGACTGAGCGGGTGCTGGAGGACGTGGATTTGTTGTCAAGCTATGTTCCGGTCTTGGACGGTGGTCAGGTGGTGGCGGTGTTTGAGCAGTACCAGGACGTGACCAAGCTGATGCACCACATTGAACAGTCTTTGTGGCAGATGGGGATGATCATCTTCGCGGTGCTCAGCGCGCTGTACCTGATGCTGCTGGCGGTGGTGAGGCATGCGCAGACCGCGCTGACGGCGCAAGAGGCCATGCTGGAAGCCGCCAACCGTGATCTTGACCAGCGTGTGGAAGAGCGAACCCATGCCCTGCGGCAAAGCGAAACCCGTTTGCGCGAGAGCGAGGCACGGTTTCGCAGCCTGACGGAAATGTCATCTGACTTTTATTGGCAAAGTGACGTAAACCACCGGTTTACCTCACGCACCCTGAGCGCCCGGGAGGCGGCCGATCCGGTCTTTTGCCAGACATCGTTCGTCGGTCTTTTGCGCTGGCAACTGCCTCATGTCACGCCCGATGAGGCCGCTTGGCAGGCACATCGGGCGCTGCTGGCGGCCCATCTGCCGTTTCGTGATTTTGAAATGTCGCACCAGGGCGCGGAAAACAAGCTGCTGTTTGTCAGCGTCAGCGGCGACCCGGTGTTTGATGCTAGAGGCACATTTACCGGCTACCGGGGCGTTGGTGCCGACATCACCGCGCGCAAGCAGGTGGAAATTGAGCTCAGCATCGCGGCGACCGCCTTCGATTCACAGCAAAGCATGCTGGTCACCGATGCCAATAATGTGATTCAACGCGTCAATACCGCCTTTATTGAATCTTCCGGCTACAGCCTGCAGGAAATTGTCGGCCAGTCGCCACGCATTTTGCAGTCGGGCCAGCATGACCGGGCTTTTTATACCGCCATGTGGGACAGCATCATCCAGCACGGGCACTGGCATGGTGAACTCTGGAG